>CAZWYG010000032.1:0-5999 GCA_964638105.1 Candidatus Woesearchaeota archaeon | reverse complement strand
TAGTAATAACTATTTTGTTTTGTTTCTTTATTCTTGCAGGGATTTTTGTTTTCTTTATATCAAATTCTTATTTTGAATTTAATTTTTACAAATCAGAAATAAGTATAAATGGAAATCAAATAGATGAGAGGCTTTATTATTCTCTTGACCAATCTTATCACACATTGTTTCGAACTTTTTCAAGTCCTGTTTTTTCTTATTCAAATTTAGGTTATGAGAATTCTATTGAGGTTATAGAAGTTGCTTGCGCAAATGGAAATCCTTATTTGAGAGATAGAAATGGAGTTTGCACAAATTATGAAAATTCTGATTCAAGTGAAAATTGTTTTGCATATACAGAAAACAATGAATATGGATGCACTTTTGGTCCAACATATGGTTTTCTTGAAGATGAAAAGTACTGGATTGAAGCAACGTATCAAATTCATCCTGAGAATATATTTCGAATAAATGGTGAGGATTACATCAAATTTGTTGCATATACAAAAGAGAATCATCCAAATTTATATGGGAATAATTTTCTAGTTTCTGGAGAAAGTGTGAAAGAGAATTCTTATTCTTTTAGAGAAGATGTTATTATCTATATTCCTTATGAAGGTTCTTATGAAAATGTTAATATAATTAATCAGGAAGATTTTGAGTTTGACAAAAATCTATCTGGCGGGAGTTTGTTATTAATAATCAGTTTGATTCCTGGGTTTATTCTTTTGGGAGTTTGGTATTTTTTTGGAAGAGAACATACTTATGCAGACATTCCTCCTGAGCTGAGCGTTTATCCTAATGAAAGAGAACCTTGGAAAGTTGCAGCATATTTTAATCCTCCTTTTAATCTGCTAGATAAAAATTTCTTTTCAACTATGTTAATTAATTTTTATCATAAAAAGATTATTGATATAAAAATTAAAAATAAAAAACCCTGGATAAAAATCAATAAATCTGATGTTAAATTAGATGAAATAGAAAAGGATTTCTTGTCTATATTAAAAAATTTAGAACATAAAGAAATTGAAGAAGGTTATTTTAATCTTCAAAAGGATTTCAAATCCTGGAAAAATAGATATTCTGTTCAAATTGACTTTAGTAGTTTGCAAAAGAAAGTCAAAAAAGAGGGGGAAAATTTTATGGACACAAAGGGAAATCATATTGGGTTGGTATCATTTTTTATTTTTATTTTTGCTTCACAGATTTTTTTATCTGCTCTAATTGCTCCTTTTGTACTTTCACTATCTTTTGTTTTAATTATGATTTTTATAATAATGAGCAGAAGTTCAACACTACTAATTAGATTTAAAGAATCTTATTATCGAGAGTATCAGCATTGGCAGGCATTTAAGAAATATTTGTCGCATTCTTTTAGTATAACTTCTGGAGACCATCGAGCTGTTACAATATGGGATCATTATCTTGTTTATGCGACTGCACTTGGAGTTTCTAAAAAAGTTCTAGAAGAAATGAAAGCAGTCGGAATTATTAATGAACAGAATTATATTATTTACACAGGTGTTTATTCAAATTCAGGTTCTTTTTTTGCTTCAAGTGGAATGGGCGGAGGTGGATTTGGAGGGGCTGCTGGTGGAGGAGTTGGCGGCGGAGGAGGCGGAGGAAGATGAAAATCAAATATTTAATACTATTTTTTTCATCAAGGGTTTGAAAAGGAAGAAAGTTGGTTTTAGGAAATAGTTATTCTTTTACAATAATTCTTATATATTGATTTTCTTTTTTATTTTATGAGAATTTTACTTGTCTCTTTGATTAAAGATTATCTAAGAGCTGAGAAATCTAATAAACCAAAAGGTACGATTTTTCTTAGGTTTCCTTCTTTGGCTTTAGCAAATGTTGCAGCACTTACGCCTAATAATCATGAGATTATTGTTTGTGATGAACAGATTTCTCCTATTGATTATAATCTAAATGTTGATTTAGTTGCTATTTCAGTTAACACTTCTATATCAAAGAGAGCTTATGAGATTGCAGATAATTTTAGGAAGAGAGGAATTAAAGTTGTTTTTGGAGGGTTGCATCCTAGTTTAATGCCTGAAGAATCACTTGAACATGCAGACTCGATTGTTATTGGAGATGCGAATGGATCTTGGGAAGAGTTGCTTGAAGATTTTGAAAACAATAATCTAAAAAAGAAATATATTAGTGACCAAACTAAAGAGCTAATCTTACAAACTCCAAAATGGGAGATATTCAAGGGAATGGGTTATGTAACTACTAATTTTGTAGAGGCTACAAGAGGTTGCTCTTATAGTTGTAAATTTTGTTCAACATCTCCTTTTTACAAACATAGACATAGAGTTAGAAAAATAAGTGATGTTATAAGAGATATTAAAAGAGTTAAGTCTTTTCCAAAAAAATTTATTTTTTTTGTTGATGATAATATAATCTGTAATAAAGAATATGCCAAAGAATTGTTTAGGGCTTTGATACCTCTTAATATTTATTGGATTAGTCAATCAACAGTTGATATTGGAGAAGATGAAGAACTTGTGAGACTTGCTGCGAAAAGTGGTTGCTTTGGATTGTTCTTGGGATTTGATTCAATATCAGAAAAGAATCTTAAGGATATGAATAAACAACATAATAAAACTGAAAAATACAAAAAAACTGTTAATTTACTTCATAAATATGGGATTGGTGTAGAAGGGGGTTTTATTTTTGGATATGATAAAGATACTCCAAAAGTCTTTAAAGAAACTTTTGATTTTATGGTGCAATCAAATATGGAATCTTTTCTTTCAATTTATCTTACGCCTATTCCTGGAACAGGGATATATGATGAATGCAAGAAACAAAGAAGACTTTCTACAAATGATTATTCTGTTTATGATTTTAGACATATTGTGGTTCAGCCAAAAAGTATGACTTCTAAACAGCTTTATGACGGAGTTAATTGGATATCAAAAGAATTTAATTCTAAAAATTTAATGAAAAAAAGACTTTTATTTAAGTTTAATTACTTTATAAAAAATCCTTCTGTTAGACTGTTACTTGGTTTTGTTGGAACTCTTGCAATTAATTTAGCATTTAGAAGTAGAATTAAAGATTTGTCTGTTGATGGAACCTTTCCTAAGTCTTTTGGAAAAATTTAAATAGGATTTTATCTTATTCTTTTTATGAGGGGTGCAAAAGATAATTTTTTTAAGAAGCTGTTTTTGATTGCTGCTATTTATGATTTTATTTTGGGTTTTGGATTTCTCTTTTTGTATAAATCAGTTTATTCTTATTTTAATATAACTTTACCTGTTTATCCAATGTATTTGCAGTTATCTGCTGCCTTTGTTTTTGCTATGGGGATTGGTTATTATTTTATCTATAAAAATCTGTATAGAAATATTGATCTTGTTAAATTGGGGATTGTGTATAAATTGGTATATGCGGGATTTGCGATTTATTTCTTTGTAGCAGGGTTAGCACATATTTTATTTCTTTGGTTTGGTATTTTTGATATAATCTTTTTAGTATTATTTGTTTATTTTTTTAGTTATGCTAAGAAAGATGGAAGATTTGTAAAATGGAAATAATTGGAAAAAGAAATATTTCTTTTGGTTGGCTGTGGATTCTCTTTGGTGTTTTAATAGGCGCTGTTATGGGAATGTGGGCTTTCAATGGACCAATGGCTTCTCCTGTTGGAGATTATACTTCTCTTCCAAGAAGAATGTTGCGGCTTTCTCACATTGCATTTATTGCTCTTGCTATAATTAATATTTTGTATGGTTATGAAATCGATAAAATAAAATTAAAAAGAAAGTTCAAGGATATTGGTTCTTTATTTATGATATTTGGAGCAATATTAATGCCTTTGCTTTTACTTGGAGCTGTTTTTTATGAGCCTTTCAAATATTTAACAATTATTCCAGCTTCTTTAGTAATAATTGCTTTAGTAATAATAGTTCTCGGAAAATTAAAATAATATTCTTTCTATAATAGTGTTTCTGGCAGAGGCGCATTCTTTAAATAATCCTTTTTGTTAATTGCATTATGAAAAAGTTGTGGATTTTAGGAGTTATTGTTACAGTTATTTTAATTGCTGTTTTTATTATTGTCAATATATTTTCAAGTTCTTTTGAGGTAGCAGATAATGAATCTCAAAATGAAAGTCAAATTTTAAATTTTTCTGAAAATCAAAAACCAATTTTGAATAATTTAGGTGTTCTTATTCCTGAAGCGTTTGATTATTCTGCTGCTATGGAGGATAACATTAGTAAAATATTTTTAGAGTTTGGAGTAGTTATTAATGGGTCTCAGGGATTGAAAACTCTTCCTGAAATTACATATATTGTTCCTGCCCAAACAAAAGTTTATTCTCCTGTTAGTGGTGTGGTTGAAAGAGTTGAAGTATTATATTCAGGAGATTATCATATTGCATTTAAGACAAATCTTGAGAGTGAGTATATTATTAGTTTAGAGCATGTAGTGAATGTTCAAGTTGAGGAAGGAGAGAGTGTTAAAGCAGGAGATTATGTTGGAGATGTTAGTAATTTTTTAGGGCATGATAATTATTATGCAACTGAGATTGCTGTTTGGATTGGTGGGGAGACTGTGACAAAATATTGTCCATTTGATTTTTTGAATGAATCTTTAAAAGTTGAATATGAAAAAAAATTTAATGATTTGGCTGATAGTTGGGAAGAATTTTATGGTGAAAAAGTTTATGATAGAGATAACTGGACTTCTCCTGGATGTTTGAAGGATGTTGTTTATGAGTGAATTGGATGTATTATCTTTCTCACAAATTTTTATAAATTATATTTTCTTTTGTGAAATATGAAAGCATTCCAAGTTTCAATTTTTATTTTATTGTCTATAATTTCTATTGCTTTAATTTTTATAGCAATTAATTCATTCAAAACTCCAAACTTTTCTTTTACTGGCGATACTATCAATGAAAATAATTATATTTTAGAAAAGAAAAATACAACTTTGGATGAAGGAGAGATTGAAATTGAAGAAAAAGAGGGAGAGAGTATAGAAGAAACAAAAATAGTTTGTGAATACCCTTACATTCGACATGCCGAGGGATGTTGTTTAGATGAAAATGATAATCTTATTTGTGATGTAGATGAACCTCAAAAAGAGATTAATTTATCAAAGGGGACAATAAATTATCATGAGAATTTTTTAGTCTATAATTACTCTGAAGGTAATTCTCAAGCATTTTTAATATACAATGCACGATTAGATAATGAATTACTTGAACCAAATTCTTCAATAATTGTTTTAGAAAATGCTAATGAAGAAGGTTATCAGGAATTAAAAGAATATTTTAGTGAGAAAGGAATATATCAATTAATTATCCTCCAAGAAGATTATGAAATTGGAGTTGCTATTAAGAAATTTATTAACATTGCAATTATGGTTAAAGGTAAAATTGCAAGAAATTAATAAAATTTGGGTGTTTCCATAAACTTTAAAAATAAAATTTTCTTAAAGGTTTATGAGTATTGAAGATAAAATAAAAGAGGTATTTAAGAATTCTTGGGATATTTTTTCAAATCAATTTGTAATTCTTATTTTGGGGACTCTTGTTGCTTTGGTTATGATGATTTTTATTGTGACGATTCCGCCAATGGTTTATGGTCTTTATTATTTGTGCGCTCAAGTTATTTCAGGAAAAAATGCAAAGGTTTCTGATGTTTTCAAAGGGTTTAGTTATTTTTTTAGAAGCTGGGGAATGATTTTACTTCTTGCTTTAGGGATTTTAGTAGGATTGATTTTTTTAATTGTTCCTGGAATTCTTTTAATGATTGTTTGGCAATATGCTTTTGCAATAATGGTTTTGAAAGGTAAAGGAATCAAAGCTTCTTTAGGTGAAAGTTATGCCTTAGGAAAAAAGAACTTTGCTTTCTCAGTGGTGTTCTGGATTTTGATGATGGTAATAAGTTCAATTGGAAGCCTTACTCGTATAGGTTTATTAGTTACAATTCCATTTACTACTCTTGCAACAATGATTGCATTGCAAGTTTTAGACAAAAAGAGTTCTAAAAAGAAAGTTG
>CAZWYG010000031.1:0-6077 GCA_964638105.1 Candidatus Woesearchaeota archaeon | reverse complement strand
TGTAGAAGGTTTGGTTGAAGGATTTGAAACCGAATTAGTTTTAGGATTTGATTGATTATTTGTTGAATCATTTGTTTTAGGATTATTAATTTCTGGACTCATTTTAAACACCTATTGCTAAAAAACTCCACCAAGGTTTTTCTGTTGAAACAACAGAGCCATCCTCTACATTTACATATTGTTTAACATCAGCAAACAAAGGAAAAATCAATAAAAACCTTGCCTTCTTTTTTCCCTCAACCTTATACACAGCAACACCTTCTTTTTCAACAATACTAATATTTCCAAGATATTCTATTTTAGTTACAGACTCTATTGCTTCTTCAGGAAGAATTTTTATTTCTCTATTACCATTAGAAGTTTGAACATAAATCTTAGCTCCTTCTCCAACAATTTCCAAATCACTTGAAACAGAATTATTGCCAGAAGAGATTCTATTTATTTCCATATTTACTTCCTTATTTTTTATATAAAACCTATTCTGAATTGTATTTTGATTTGAATTATTTTCCTCAGAATTATTTAATTCACAAGTCTTAGAGATAGTGGGCTTATTAATTGTTGTACCACATTCATTTGAATCTGTGCAGGTTCTTATCATTAATCCGTCAATACAATCTTCCCATGGGCCACAAAACCAATTCTCTACACAAGCATTACTTTCACAATCTTGAGATACAGAAGGCTTATCATTTGTTGTTTCGCAATTATTTGAATCTGTGCAAGTTCGTGTTTGTTGATTATTTATACAACTTGACCAAGTAGTACATGTCCAGTCTTCTATACAAGTTTCATTTTCTTCCAAATCAGCAGTTATAGAAAGACTTTTCTCATAATAAAAAGTTAAATTAGCTTCAAGCATTGGTTCAACAGGTTGCTCATCTGCTTCAACAAGAATAATTTGCAATCCCTCAACATTATTAGATTGAGCCACATAATTAATCGTTCCGCCTTGTTCAGGAGAAATCTCTTTTGTAATACCATTCAAAGTTATAGTTGCAGAAGTATCAGATGCAGTAATAAATTCAACAACATAATTAGTTTCATCAATAAAAAAAGATTTAGTTGTCTCACATCCAGACATGCAGAAATAATTATCTAAACCAATCCATAATGTAGCTTCAAGCATTAGCGGTTCAAAAAGTTGTTCATTTGCATTCATTAAAATAATTTTTAAGCCCCCAATATCATTAATCTCATAAGGAAGAACATCTTGTTCAGGAGAAACCTCCTTTACATCACTATTACCTAAACTATCAGTAACCTTTATAGTTGCAGAAGTATCAGATGCAGTAATAAGCTCAATAGTATAATCTACCCCTTCATAAGATAAACCCATAGAACTTTCAGAACTAACAAACCCCACACAAATCAATAATAAAAACAAAACCAATAAACCTCTTTTCATAAGATAAAACATTAATTAAATATAAAAACCTTTTGTTAAATCAAATGACATTCAATGAAATCTTCCATACTAAAAAAATTAAAGAAAAACCAAAACAAAAAATTCTAATTGATTACAGAGAAAAACAATCACTTGTTCCATCACAACTTGTAAAACTTAATTTTGAAATTGAATTTCAAGAATTAAAAGTAGGAGACTATATTGTAAAAAATTTTGTAATTGAAAGAAAAACAATTTCAGATTTTAGAACTTCAATGATAAACAAACATCTTCTCAGACAAATCGAAGAATTAAAACAATTTGAAAATAAAATATTAATTATTGAAGGTTATGAGGAAACAGACTTGTATTCAAATAGCTCAATAAATCCAAATTCTCTTCGAGGTTTTTTATTATCTATAACAACAAAATCTAAAATTCCAATTATATTTTCAAAAAACGAGCAAGACACTGCAAAGTTTATCTCTGTAATTGCAAATAAAAAAGAAACAGAAATGTCTCAGATTGCAAAAAAGAAAACTTACAACAAAAAAGAACAAATGCAATTTATCCTCGAGAGTTTTCCAGGAATTGGTCCAAAAAACGCAAGAAAGCTCCTTGAAAAATTAGGAAGTTTGCAAAATATCTTTTCTGCTCCACAAGACGAACTAAAAAAAATACTTGGAAAAAAAGCAGAAATCTTTATGCTGCTTGAAGAGAATTACTAAGAATTATCTTTAACATAAATTAAGTTTAAATCAATTTCATGTTCATTTTTTCGACAGTCCCTTTCTGAACCCAAGTAATAAGAAACGCCTTGTTTTTCTAAGAAAGACATAAATTTTTTAGTAGTACCTTCATCTGAAGGAACAATTCTTACAATCCTCCCTAAATCAACAAGTGTTCGTGGCCGCGTTCCTTGAATATCGACAACCATTAATTCTTTAAAGGAATCAACTTCATATGGCCCAATTCTCTTCTTTTTCATTTTATAATTTCAAGAATAAATTTTAATCTTTCATTTAAAAATTTTTATCAACTAAAAAATATATTTTCTAATGCAAAAATTATATAAAATGAATTTAACTTTTTAATTTATATTTCTCAATTGTGAGATAAATTGGACCTTCAGGATACAAAATTGATTCTTTCAAATTAAAACTATCTACATTAAATTTCATCTGAGGAATTTCAATTTTCTTTAATTCTTCTAAAAAAAATTCTCTATCCCCAACTTTCTTAACTCTAGCAATTGTCAAATGAGACATAAATCTTTTTTCTTTTGGAAATAAATCTCCAAGTTCTTCATCAATAGCTCTTTGCAATTCTTCACAATTTGATAAATGCAGCCAAATAATTCTAATAAATTTTTCAGAAAAAACACCTAACGAATCAACTGCAACTTCAAAATTATCAAATTTAATTTCATTTAATCTTTCTTTCACTAATTCAATTTTCTCTTCATCAATCTCTCCAAGAAATTTCAAAGTCAAATGTAAATTCTCTGCCTCTATTAATTTTCCATAAAATTTTGGAATCGATTTTTGAATACTAATAATTTCTTTTTTTATATTTTCAGGAATATCAATTGAAATAAAGCAACGCTTCATATTACTTCAGAAAGAATCTTAGCTCCTAATTTAATCGTCTTACGATTTTCATCCTTGTCTGGATTAACTTCAACAATATCAACAGCACGCAAATTTTTCATTTTATTCAAACGCGAAATTAAATAAATCAAATTCCTCGACGACAAACCTCCAATTTCAAGATAACCAGTGCCAGGAGCAAACACAGGATCAACAACATCAATATCAATTGAAACATAAACTTCCTTACCATTTGTAAATTCCATTATAGTATCAGCAATGTTATCAATATCTTCTAAAACAGAATTAAGATTAATTCTCGAGACTTTATTTTTCTTCAAAAACTCAACCTCATCTTTCCACAAATTCCTAGCACCAATTAACAAAATATTTTCAACAGGAAAATCGTCTTCAATTAGTTTCCTTAACCACTCTTCATGTGTCGGCTCCCTCATTGGAGTCATACAATCTGCATGCGCATCAAAAACAATTAAACATGGTTTCTTACCAGAGTTTTCACAATAATCAAAAAAAGCCCTTGTTGTAGAATAACTAATTGAATGGTCTCCTCCTAAAAAAACAACCTTAGGTCTTTCTTCAAAAGTCTCAAAAGAATTCTTGTAAATTAATTCATTCGACATCTCAACATTTCCACTATCAACATGAATCTCTTCTAAATCTAAAAATTGAGGATCAATAACCTTTCCTTGCTCATTTGAATGAATTTCTTTTAATTCTTTCAAAATTTCATTTGGCGCCTTCTCACAACCTTTTGTCTTACCAAGCCCATTAATCAAAGGAATCTTTACAATAAACATAAATTAAAAATAAGAAGGAAGTTTTTAAGATTAATCCTCAGCTAAATATCCCTTTAAACCAACCAAGAATATTTTGCCAAAGACTACTGCTAATGCACTCTCCATCAACACATAAATTATCCTCACATTCATAATTACTTTGACATTTTTCCCAATCTCCATTAGAATCTTTTGTTTTTTGTTGCTTTATTTTCCCATCAATATCGCAATATTCTTTTTCACCATCATACTCTAATTTTGTCCCATAAGAAAGGCATTCATCATTAACAATACACCCACTACACTCCCCAAGAATGCATTTAATCTCTTCTTCATATCCTTCAGTTCCGCATTCAATATCTTCACAAATCTTTTTCTGAAATCCGCTTGAAGGGCATTCTGCAGGTTCAATAACACATTCGTAGATAGGAGTGCATCCTGTGGTTTCACTGAAATAAGCATAGGGGCTATTTTTAAAATTTGAATCCTCTAACCAAACATATCCTGCAAAACCCATTGCTCCATATCCTTCAGAACTTAGTGAAAAATCAATCCCAATTTTTGAATTACTTGGAACAGAAATATTTAAAGGAACAAAATTAGAACCTTTTTGAGATCCTCCAAAAACTTTATCAAAAGACTGTGGAGAAAAATAATCCCCTGAAATAGTAAAACAATATTTAGGACGAATATCATTATTATCTTGATCAACAACTCTTAAGCAAGCATCCAAAGTTTTTACCATACCCGAATCTCCCCCATTAGAAAGAAAAATGGAAATCCCTTGTATAATAGTATCAGAATCTACATCATACCACCAATTTGAATTCTGTGAAGGTTTGTCTGAAGGAACATTAGAGGGTTCTTTTCCACAACCAACAGTATCACACCCAGCATCAATAGTTACAGTCTCACCAGCATCAACAATGTAAGCAGAGTCCCATTTAGGAAATCTAACCCTTCTAACAGGAATTGTATCTGATAAAACTTTGCTTATAGAAATATTAGCCCATACATAAAGCCCCTTACAATCAGGACTTAATTGAGGGTGCCCAGAAAAAGTTAAGTTTTCACCAGGGTACAATATAAGCCCTCTTTTCCCAAAAGAAATTGAAGGAGAATCTTTTATATTTGTATATGTGCAACTAACCTCTCCCGAATCATCTCCATCTAACTGGTAAATTTCAAATTTATTCAAAAAAATACAAGCATCTCTAGAATAACCATAAGGATTTGCGTTTTCATAAGAAGTAAACGTCTCTACATTTCTTACCAAAATTGGAAAAGTAAAATTATTATAAATTATATCTGGATATGTAAGGCACCCTGCATAAGAAGGCGCTCCAAGCACATTAATCCCAATTTCAGCAGGTCTTGCATAACCCTCAGGAATATTTGGAGAACTCTGTATATTATTATCGCTACTCCCAATATTATTAATACAAGAAACCCTTGCTGCACCTGTAGTATCATCATATCCTAATACAGTAAATCCTGAACTATAACCTTTAGATTTGCAAAAACTATGAACATATTCTTGGCATCCTTTTCCACTAATAATATCTTCTCTTGAACAAGAATCAACAGGAGGAACTACCATCTGTTTAGAAATTATTTCAGAATTGGCTATCTCGCTTAAAGTAGTGCTTTCTTCAGCAACACCATTAAGACAAATTGTAGTAAAAGATTGTTCATTAGATCTAATAACTCCTACAGAAGATTCAAATCCATCAGCTAAACAATTTCTTCTAGCAGAATCTTGACAAAATAACCCCTCAGGATTTTCCTTCTTACACCAACCCTCATAAGAATATTCTCTATAAAAAGAGTTCTTCAAACAAATAACTTCTGCTTTCACAAAAGATATCCCCACAGGGCCAAAACCAGAATCATATCCAAGATTTCTACACTGTTGATCAACAATCTGCCTACATTCAATTGAATAAGGATCCCACATATCACAGCCATTTGAATAAAGGTCATTATAAATATGCAAAGAAACTAAATCTCCAGAAGCAGAAATATTGTTATTGACACACGCACCATCTTTACAACCATTTGGACATTGATAAACATCCTGATGAACTGAATTTTCATCATAACACCACCATTCGCTAATATATTTATCGCCAATACTGTTCATAGCTCCTGAACTATTAGAACACCAATCCTCATAAAAACTATCACCCTGAATTACATTTCCTTTAACATAATAATTTCTTCCACCGTCGGAATCAGTGCAATCTGGATTTTCTTCAACAGAAAAAGTCGTGCTTCCATAACAATGGTCTCTAAAAGGATAAT
>CAZWYG010000030.1:0-6128 GCA_964638105.1 Candidatus Woesearchaeota archaeon | reverse complement strand
GTGTTTTGCTTTTAGCAATAATAATATTTAGTTCATGGATAAGAGTTCAGAATTTGGATTTGCTTGTTGACCAGACTACGGGAGAGAATATTCCAATTGCACTTGATCCTTTTTATTTTTTAAGAACTGCTGAAGCAATTGTGCAAAATAATGGTTTGCCTGCAGTTGATAATATGAGAGTTCTCGAGGGAGGTGTGCCTTATATTAAAGAAATACTTTCTCCAGCAATAGTTATTATTTGGAAAACTGCAAATATCTTCGGAGACTATGCATTAAGATATATTGCAATGATTGTTCCTGTTGTGTTTTTTATTTTAGGTTTAATTGCATTTTTCTTTTTAGTTCTTTATCTTACTAATTCAAAATGGACTGCTTTAATTAGTTCATTTTTCCTTTCAATAATTCCTTCTTTTTTATATAGAACAATGTCTGGTTTTGTTGATCATGAATCCCCTGGAATGTTTGCTTTTTTCTCGACCCTGTTAATTTATGCTGCTGCTCTTAAATTTCTAGAAAAAGGAAAATCCAAAAATAAAATTAGAAACTTGGTTTTGTTTGGGGTTGGAACAGGATTTATGACTGCATTTACAATTGCTAGTTGGGGTGGTTTAGCAAAGTTTGTTTTCATGATAGTTCCTCTTTCATTTTTGATATTTTATTTAGTTAATGAAAATAAGGAAAAGAAATTTCAAAAAGACCTTCTTTTATTTTATACTACCTGGTTTATATTTTCTTTCTTAAGTGTTGCAATTTTTGGATTTAGTATTGTTCAGCAATTCAAGGCAAATGTTTTGGTTCCAAGTGGGTTGATTTCTGGTTTTGTATTGGTTTTAATTTTTGTTGATTATTTTGTTCAAAAGATAATAGAATTCTTAATATAATTCACAAAAAATATTGAGAAATATAGTATTTTTTATAGTGTTGCAATAACTGCTATTCTTGGTCTTGTATTTTTGATTGCGTCGGGTTATGATGTTTGGAGTTTGATTTCAGGAGTTATAGATAAATTTCTTAATCCATTTGGAAAAGATAGATTGGGTTTGACTGTTGCAGAGAATAAACAACCTTATCTAAATGATTGGGTTGCTCAAACAGGGAAGACAATTTTTTATCTTTTCATGGCAGGAATTGTGTTTTTGGGATTTAATATTGCAAAGAGCCTGAAGAAAAAGAAACATGAAGTATTATTTATTGTTTCATGGATTTTTATGATTTCAGGAATTGTGTTTAGCAGAGTTTCAGCTTCAGCAATGTTTAATGGAGATAATGCTATTAGTCGTTTATTTTATGCAGCAGGATTATTGTTTTTTGTTTTAACTTTTATTTATCTTTATTTAAAAAAAGAATTGAGAATTCATTCGAATTTAATTTTAACATTCTCTACAATATTTTTTGTTTTAATTGCTGGTCGTGGAGCATTGAGATTGTTTTTTGTGATAACTCCTTTTATGGTTTTCATGGCTGGTTATTCAATTAAGAACTTTTATGATTATGCAAGAAATTCAAAAGAAGAGTTGATAAAAATATTATGCTGGGTTGGTTTAGGGCTTGCAGTTCTTAGTTTGATTGTTGCTTCTACTAGTATGATTGCGAGTTCAAAATATCAAGCAGAGAATACTTCGCCTTCGGCAAATTTGCAATGGCAAAAAGCAATGCAGTGGGTAAGAGAAAACACTAATGAAGGCGCGATATTTTCTCATTGGTGGGATTATGGATACTGGATTGAATACTTGGGACAGAGAAGGACAATTGCCGACGGAGGGCACTTTCAGGGAACTTATCGCGACCATATGATTGGTAGATATATTCTTACTGAACCAAATCCTAATTTATCCCTTAGTTTTATGAAATCAAATAATGTTAGTTATCTTTTAATTGACCAGACAGATATAGGAAAATATTCTGCATATAGTTCTATTGGTAGTGATGAGAATTGGGATAGAATGGCGACTATTCCTGTATTGACTGTTGATTCAAAACAAACAAAAGAAACAGCAACAGGAGAAGTTCGAGTATATGGAGGTACAGCAGGTGTTGGAGATGATATTATTTACAATAAAAATGGGACTGAGATTTTTATTCCTGGAGCAACTTTTGATAAATATGGTTCTCCTAGTTACAAGGCATTCTTGATAGGAGTTCTTCTTGAAATAGAGAAAAATTCTACACAAGGAACATATAACATAAAACAACCACAAGGAGTTTTTTATTACAATGGTGCACAGATTCAAATTCCATTAAGATATGTTTATAGTGATGGGGGGAAAGTTGATTTTGGAAATGGAATTGATGCAGGGCTTTCTATTATTCCAATGGCAGTTCCTCAGAGTTCAGGTTCAGTTGAAGTGGACCACTTGGGTGCGGCATTTTATCTTGGACAAAGAACATTAAACAGCTTGTTTGTTCAGTTGTTTATTCTTAATGACCCTGATAATAAATATCCAACAATAGAACTTGCACACAAAGAAGAGAACTACATTGTAGAAAGTTTGAAGAGCCAAGGTGTTCCTCTTAATGACTTTATTGTTTATTCAGGCATTCGAGGACCAATAAAAATTTACAAAGTTAATTATCCAGATTATATCTTGGACAAAGAAGAGTTTAGAGACAAGACTCTTGATGAGTGGGGAGAATTTGATAATCTGGAGGTTGTTGGATGAAGACTAATGCAACAAGAGGCACAGGATTATTAGAAAATTTTTTAGCAAAAAAAAGAATCAAGGTTGCGAATAAACATATACCTGAAGAAAAAAGAAAAGGCAGAATTCTAGATATTGGTTGTGGAACAACACCTATGTTTTTATTGGAGACGAATTTTAATGAAAAGCATGGTATTGATCCGAATGTTAAGGATATTTCTCAAGATAATATTACATTGCAAAGAATAGATTTGGAAGTAAATGAACTTCCTTTTGAAAATGATTTTTTTGATGTTGTGACAATGCTTGCTGTTTTTGAGCACATTGAAAAAGAAAATCTTCTGAATTTAATTAAGGAAATTAATAGAGTTTTAAAAAAAGATGGGAGATTTATTTTGACAACTCCTTGTCCGTGGTCTGATTGGATTTTAAAGGCAATGTCTAAGACTAATTTAGTTAGTTCAGAAGAAGTTTATGATCACAAAGATACTTACAATTCCAAGAAAATAAAAAAGTATCTTGTTAAAGGAGGTTTTGAAGAGCATAAAATAAAAACAGGTTATTTTGAAATATTTTTAAATAACAAGGTTTTTGTAGATAAATAAAATTGAAAAATCGCGCTGAAGCGCGAAGTAATAGTGAATAAAAAACAGAAGAAATAAAAAAACAAAATGTTAAAATTGACAAATAAAAATTTAAAATATGCTTTACGAGGTTTAAATGGAAATTAGAATTGAGATAATTTTATTGGTTTTGGTTTGCGCACTAGTAGGTGCATTAGGACAAATTTTATTCAAGACTGCTTCTGAGAACTTTAGTTTTAGTGCTAGAGGAATACTTCTAAATTACAGGTTTTTATTAGGAGCACTTTTGTATGGGATTTCAGCAGCTTTTTTTGTGTATGCACTTAAATTTGGAAATCTTTCAATTCTTTATCCACTTATTGCTACAAGTTACATATGGGTCACATTATTTGCGCATTTTCTTTTAGGAGAACCTTTTCCATTATACAAAAGTCTAGGAATACTAATGATTATTTTTGGAATTGGCATTGTTGTAAAATGAGTGAAAAATTATCATTAATAATACCTGTTTATAATGAAGAGAATACTTTAGAGGATATTCTAACAAAGGTTTTGAATACAAAATTTTCAATGGAAACAGAAATAATTATTGTGGATGATTGCTCAAAAGATGGAAGCTTGGAAAAAATAAAAAAATTCGCAGAAAAGAATAAAAGAATAAAATTCTTTATGCATTCAAAAAATAAGGGAAAGGGTTCTGCAGTTAAAACAGGGATAGAAAATTCAAATGGAACAATTATTGGTATTCAAGATTCTGATTTAGAATATAATCCAGAAGATATTAATTCCTTGATTAAACCAATTTTAAACAAAAGATTTGAAGTAGTTTATGGTTCTAGATTTTTGAAAAATTATCAATATAAAAAAAATAGATTTTATTATGGAAATAAATTTCTCTCTTTGTTTACTTCAATTATTTATCTTAGAAAAATTACTGATATGGAAACTTGCTATAAGTTTTGTAGAAAAGAAGTTCTTGATGGAATTAATTTGAAAGCGCGAAGATTTGATATGGAACCTGAACTTACTTCAAAGATTATTAGGAAAGGCTACAAAATAAAAGAAATTCCAATTGATTATAATCCTCGAACAGAAGAGCAAGGTAAAAAAATAAAATCAAAAGATGGATTAGCTGCAATTTGGACTTTGTTAAAATATAGATTTAACTAACTTCAAATCCAGTTAATTTTACAACATATGCATATTGCTCTTGAACAGGTCTATTCAAGAAAGGTTTGTTATAATAAATATCACTTACAAGTTCTGTATTGAATTTCACTTTCACAATTTGCCCTTGGTTTGTTTGAAGATTTAAGGAGAAACTTCCATTCGAAGCATTAAAATAAGGCGCTGTAATCCATGCATGGTGCTTATCAACTATGATATAATAATCATAAGTTACATTAGGGTTGCTGATAAAAGAATTGATTCCTTGGTTATACAGAACAATATTTGTCTTGTCCAAATAAAAAGAATAAGTTATAGGGTCCGAGACAATGTAAATTGCATCGTCGGGAAGATTTGCATTTGCAAATTCGCAAGCATCTTTTATTGGGCTGTATTGGTTTATTGCTTTGAAGACTGAAGTTCCTCCCCATGTCCCTAGATTTGGACTAAACAAAAGAAATATTTGAGAAAAGATAATTAGCAAAACTATTATAGAGAAAAATAATCTCTTTTTATTTTTAATTCTTCTTGATATTTCTATTATTCCATATACACAAAATATTGAAATTATTGGAAGAATTTCTGAATAAAATCTCAAAAGCTTAGAGCCCCAAACAGAATGAATAATTAAGTATGAGAAAAACCAAACAATCATTGTGGTGAAAAATATATTTTTCTTTTTTATTACAAAGTATGCTCCAATTATTGCGAAAATTGGGAACAAGAATCCTGTATTAAAGAAAAGAATTGCAAAAGAGTAAATTGAAGAGAATCCTAATCCAAAATCATAATTTGTATAATTTGTATAGAGAGGATTTCCAAATGCAATTAAGTTTCTTAAAAACCAAGCACCCAGAATTATAGAACCGATTACAATGCCTATAATAAATGAATCTGTTTTTATTAAGTATGGAACTTTTTTTCTATTTAGATAAGTGCAATAAATCATTGGAAAAATCAACATAAAACCATCATAACGAATTAAACAAGAAAATGCTATTACTGGAAATGCGTAGAGAAATAATTTTTTATTTTCAAAACCTTTGATGAAAAGATACAAACCAAGTAATGAAAAAACCATGAATGGAATTTCTGTTAGGATTGTTGTTGTGAATGAAATGAAAAGATTGTGAAATAAAAGAAGAATTGTTGCAGTTAAAGCTACAAGAGGGTTTAATAATTTTCCAACTTTGTAAGTTAAAAGTAGTGCTAAAAGAGATAAAATTCCAATAAGAACCAAACCTCCAATGTAAGCATTTTTGAAAATTAAAAGAAAAGGAATTAGTAAAATAGATAATCCAGGAGGATACTGGCTGTGAGGATTTATTCCGTCAAAAGAATATCCTTTTCCTGAAACTAAACTATTTGCAAGTTTCATATACCAAAAAGTGTCCTGACCATTTGGAACAGGAGTGTTGACTGCAAAGAAAATTATCTGTAACGCGCAGACTAAAACAAGAACAAATAAAATTTTTTTCTCGTGCTGAAGTATTTTTTTATTTACCTCTTCTAAATTTAACATAGAATAATAGAAAATAAAAGTATAAAAAGTATTTGGAATTTGGATTTGAGAGTTGTTGAAAAAAGAAAGAGTATATTTGAAAAAACTAATTAGTATATGTTAATCCTTCGCCATTGTTGTATAAATCTGAAACTTCTTCTGGAGTAAGGGCTCTATCCCAGATTCCTATTTCATCTAATTTTCCATCATAATAATATAGGTTTGAATGATGCTTAC
>CAZWYG010000029.1:0-6142 GCA_964638105.1 Candidatus Woesearchaeota archaeon | reverse complement strand
ACAGACCATAATCCTTCTTTATCCGCAATAGATAATCAGACCTCTACGGTAAATAGGAGTTTTTATTATCAGGTTGTAGCTTATGATGAAGAAGATGGATCTTCTAATGAAACAAATAATACTAATTTTACTTTTTCTTATAATTTTGTTAATGGAACTTCTTTTTTGAATTCAACTAATTTTAATTCTACAACTGGAGAGATTAATCTTACTTTTAATGATTCACAGTATGGAACTTACTTGATTGAGATTACTGTTAATGATTCTAATGGAATGCAGGATGCACAGAATTTTTCATTTTTTGTTTATGAAATCCCTTCAATAGATTTTCCCGTAGCTTCTTATAGTTTTGATTTGAAGGAGAATATCACGTCTTCTCTTAATTTTAGTGCGAATCACAGCGTCGGTGATAACTTGACTTATCAGTTTTATGTTCCTTATTCTAATGGAACAGAGGGTTTAAGATACAATGTTTCTTATTTTGGAAACACTACAAATCTTACTTGGAATTTCACACCTGGTTTTTTAGATGAAACACATAATCAAACAAAGAATTTAACTTTGATTGTTATAAATAGTGTTTATCCTGATATTAATTATTCTACTTATTGGAATTTAAGTATTAATCATACAAATGCACCTATGGTTTTTGAAAACTCTATTTCTGCACAAGCATCAACTTATTCTAGTTCGATTACAATTAATCTTGAGAATTATTTCAGTGATGTTGATTCCCAGGATAGTTATTATAATCAACTTGCCAATTTTACTCTTAGTAGCAATAGCAATGATTCTGGAATAAGTTATTCTGTTTCAGATTGGGTTATGACTTTGTCTGCTTCTTCAGCATTGAGCGAGACTGTTAACATAACTGGGTTTGATTTGGAAAATGGTTCTAGAATTACAAATGCCACTAGTAATAATTTTTTAGTTACTTTTACAACTCCTACAACTACTCCTGCTCCTTCTTCTGGCGGAGGTGGTTCTGGAGGTTCAACAAAACCAAGTGCTTCTCCTGTTCTTGAAATAACTATTGATGAAATTATTTATGCAACTACTAAAGATTCTTTTGTTGTTCCTTTTGAATTAAAGAATATTGGTACAGCTGTTGCCAGAGATATTTCTTTGAATGCAACATTAGAAGATGATGTTTCAGGAAATATTTCCTTTTTCTTTCCAACATCTTCTGTTGATACTCTTGAGGCAGGAGAATCTGCGAATTTATCTTTTTATGTTTATACAAATTTAAATGAGACAGGGAAATTTAAGGCGACTATTTTTGCTAATGGAACTAAGCCTAAAGTATCTGATTGGGCTAATTTTTATATTAGCGTGATTGAGAAAAAGGTTAAGGATGTTCAGGAATTTTTGCTTTTTGTAGAGAGGTTTGTTGTTGAGAATCCAGAGTGTATTGAACTTTATGAACTTGTAGAGGATGCAAAAGGTCATTTTAATGAAGCAGAGATTGATGTTGCTTATGGAAAAGCAGAAGAAGCTCTTAAGGCATGTGAAGAATCTATCTCTAGAAATAGGAGATTTGATTACAATAAATTCCTTGGAGATGATAAATTATTTTATGCAGCTATATTGACTGCTTTAATTTTTTTAATAGGTCTTGGATTTTATTTTTACAAAAAAGTAAAACTTAATAAATTAAGTCGCCTTGAATAATAAAGATGGAAAAAAAGAAAGAGGAGAAAAAAAGTCTAGATAATTTTGATGAACTCTTTACTAGTGATTCTTTTTTATCAGAGGATAAAAAAGTAAAAAAAGAGAGAGAAGAAAAAAATAAAAAAAAGAAAGAGGATGCAGAAGAAATTTCTGAACTTAAGGAACTTTTTGAAAAGGGTAGAACGCAGAATAGTAAGAAAAATAAAAAGGGTCGTAAGAAAAATAATTCAAACAAGAGTTCTTTATCTAAGTACAAGAAAACTGATTCCAAAGAAAAAAATTCTACTGATAAAAAGAAATCTGAACAAGATAAGGATGTTATTATTAAATCTTCTTTTAAGGGAGGACTAAACACAACTTGGAGGAGAGATGAAAATAAGGAGAATGCTGTTGCAGCAAAAAATAAGAAAGCTTTTATTGCAAGTGCTAAACTTTTGAGTAATGAAGAAGCAAAAAAAATATTTGAAAATTTTGAGAAAGAAGTTTCAAAAGTAATTGTTAGTCAAGAAGATGCTGTTAGAGGTGTTTTTAGGGCGATTATTTGTAATGGTCATGTCCTTTTAGAGGGTGTTCCTGGAATTGCTAAAACTCTTTTGGTTAAATCAATTGCAAGAGTTCTGGATTGTGAAATGAAGAGGGTTCAATTTACTCTTGATTTGCTTCCAACAGATATTACTGGTATTTCTTCTTATGATCAGAAAAAAGAAGATTTTTGTTTTATTAAAGGTCCTGTTTTTACAAATTTTTTACTTGCTGATGAAATTAATCGAAGTCCTCCTAAAACACAATCTGCTTTGCTTGAAGCTATGGAGGAAAAAAGAGTAACACTTTTTAATGAGACTCATACTTTGCCTGAACCTTTTTTCGTTGTTGCTACTGAGAATCCAATTGAATCCGCAGGTGTTTATGAACTTCCTGAAGCAGAAGTTGATAGGTTTTTATTTAAACTTTTAATGGATTATCCTTCTTCAGAAGAGGAGATTTTTATTATGGATCAAAATGTTTTTATGAAAGAATTTGCAGACTTTGATTTGAATATTGTTCTTACAAAAGATAAGATTAAAATTCTGCAGGAAAAAGTAAAACAAGTTCATACTTCTGATGTTATAAAAAAGTATATTGTTAATATAATTTCTGCAACAAGGGACAAGAAATCTAAATTTGCTAAATATATTTCTTATGGTGCGAGCCCTAGGGCTTCGATTGCATTGAACATTGCCTCGAAAGCAGAGGCACTAATAAATGGAAGAGATTTTGTTATTCCGAGTGATGTTAATAATGTTTGTTTTTCTGTTCTTCGGCATAGAATAATTCTTAATTATGATGCCACTTTAGAAAAAATAACTCCTGATGATATAATTAAGAGAATATTAAATGAATTTAATCTCCCTTAGAATGCAGAAAAAAATTGTAATTGATGCGGGTGAAAAAATTGCTGAACTCGAGGCTTTATTGAAAGAGCTTAAATTAAAAAATGTTTTTTATAAAATTCTTTTTCGAGGGAGGTCTATGGAGTTTGATGGTTTTAGAATTTTTAACCCTTATAGTGATGACCGAACAATGGTTGATTGGAAAGCGAGTTTTCGTTCTAAAGAACTTTTAGTTAGGAAATATATTGAAGAGATTGAAAGAGATATTTATTTTGTTGTGGACGTAAGTAATACAATGTTGTTTGGTTCTTCTGAAAAATTAAAAGCAGAGTATGCTGCTGAGTTTGTTCTTACTTTTAGTCATTTTTTATTAAACACTACAAATAGAATTGGTTTAATATTATTTAATGAAAATTTTGTTAGATTTATTGAACCTTCTCGAGGGAAGAATCATTTTTTTGTTATTGAGAAAAGTTTGTCTGACTCTGATCTTTATGGAGGAGGAGTTAATTTTGAAAATATTTTTGAGGAGATTTATGAAAAAATTAGAAATCCTTTGTCAGTATTTATTCTTCTTTCTGATTTTATTTATTTAAACAAGAGTTCTGAGCAACATTTGAAAATGATATCTTCGAATTTTGAAACTTTTGCAGTTAGAGTAAGAGATCCTTTGGATGATAATCTTCCTAAAACAAAGAACCAGATAATTTTTCAGGACCCTTATTCTAAAAAACAAGTTATTGTTGATCCAACTATTACTTCAGAAGCTTACAAAGAGATTTCACTTTCTCAAAAGAATTCAATAAAAAATCTTCTTCATAAATTAAATATTGATTTACTAGATTTAAATACAAATGAATCTTTTGTTGTTCCTTTTATCTCTTTTTTGAAATCTAGGTCTGCTAATAGGAGAGGATAATGGCTTACTTATCTTTTTTGTATCCTTTTTATTTGATATTTTTTTTTCTTGTTCCCCTGTTTTTTGCTATTCATCTTTTGGCAATTTTTTATAGTAAAAAAAAGTCTGTTGTATTTTCTAATTTTAAAGTTCTTGAAAGATTCTCTGGAATACAAATTTTTTCAAAGAATTATTTTTTCTTGTTTTTAAATATAATTTTTTTAGTTGTTCTTGTTTTTACTTTTTCTGGACCTGTTCTTCATTTTGATTCAGAAGTTGTTAATTCTCCTTATGTTATTTTGATTGATAATTCTAATAGTATGAAAACTGCTGACGTAACTCCTGATAGGCTTTCTTTTGCAAAAGCTTCTGCGCAATCTTTTGTTAATTTATTTCCCTTTGGAACAGAAGTTGCAGTTGCTACTTTTTCAGGAGAGATTAAAGTAGTTCAGAGATTTGATTCGTTCAAACAGAATTCTTTATATTCTATATCTTCAATTGGTTTTAGCCAGATTGAAGGAACAAATCTTTATGATGCTCTTATAACTTTAAATCGATTATTTGATAGAGGAGATATGAAATCTATAATACTTTTTAGCGACGGTCAAATTAATTATGGAAATATTTCCGATATTATTGATTTTGCTCAGTTAAATAATTTGATTATAAACACAGTTATTATTGGAACAAGAGAAGGAGGGGTTACAGAATTTGGAACAATTTCTAAGACTAATGAAGATATTCTTAATGCACTCTCTTTTGAAACCAATGGTTTTTTCTTGTATCCCGAGGATATAACTAGTGACCTTGAATTGTTATCTGAAGATTCTGTTAAAGAGATTTCAATTAATCTTTCATTTTATTTAATGATCGTTTCATTATTTATCTTTCTTGGAATTTGGATATTGCATAATTTTAGATTTAGAATTTTCCCCTAATTCATAAGGTTTTTATATGTAGTTCAATATAATTAATATGGTATTTGAGGTGATGTCTTTATTCAATGGAAATTTTCTTGTTTATATTATTGGAATCTTTTTTTTGCTTGCGCTTTTATTAGGAGGTATTTTTTTGTGGGAGAAACGTTTGAAGAAAAAAGTGATTCAGCCTCGTCAGACACCTGATTCGTTTTATCTAGATTATTTGTATAAACTTAGAAGTTCTTTTCTGGAACTTGCTCCAAAAATGGATATTCTAAAATTAGTGTCTAAGAGATTTTTTGATTACAAATTTAAAGTAAAATCTAGTTTGGGTTTTCTTGATCTTGTTGAATATTTTTCAAAAATCGGAGAGAAGGAAGTTGCGACTTTTTGTTCACTAATGGTTGAGAAGATTTATTCAGGAGATGGTTTAGATGAGGATTCTCTTGATGTCTTGATTGGTAAGTTAATTGGAATAATAATCAATCTTCAGAGAAAAGAAAAGAATTTAGAAGAGCATGAAGTTTTTCCTATGAAGTTTGAAAAAGATTCTAGGGATATTCCTGAGAAGAAAAATAATTCAAAAGATATTTAAATAAATCGTTATTGTTTTTTTGATGTTTAATAAAAAAAAGTGTAAAAATTGTGATAGCAAGATAGACAGTAATTATAATTTCTGTCCTTATTGTGGATTTTCTTTTAAGAAGAGTAAAAAAGATCTTGGTATGCTTGGAGAGAATGATTTTACTGGTTTTGAGAATATGCAAATGCCAATGGGTCTTGGGGGATTGTTTAATTCTCTTGTCAAGGATTTAAGCAAGCAATTTAATGAACTTGAGAAAAATTCTCAAGATTTTGATTCAAATAAAATTAAGAAAAATGGTGTTAGTATAAATATTTCCACTTCGGGAAACACGTCTCCTAGGATTAATATTCAAAGATTTGGAGAAGGGGCTCCTAAGAAGAAAATTATTCAAGAAGTAAAAGGAAAGCAGTTTAAACTTTCTGAAGAGAAGATAAAAGAGTTAATGAAAAACTCGAGGGTTGAACCTAAGACAGAAGTAAAACGTTTGTCTAATAGTGTTGTTTATGAAATGAAAATGCCTGATGTTGGGTCTGTTGATAATGTTGCGATTACAAAGCTTGAAAATAGTATTGAGATAAAAGCACTTGGTTTAAAGAAGGTTTATTCAAAGATTCTTCCTGTGAATTTTCCAATAAGAAATTATTGGTTGGAAAAGAGTGTGTTTTTTCTTGAATTAGCTAATTAGAAAAAGTTATAA
>CAZWYG010000028.1:0-6332 GCA_964638105.1 Candidatus Woesearchaeota archaeon | reverse complement strand
TTGCTGTTAAAAATACAAAGATGATTATTCGTGGAAAGAATATTTTGGAGATTATCTAGATTTAAAAAATTATATTTACACTGAATCAAAACTCCATGATTTTGCTTTTAGAGATAATAGAGATTTAGTTGTCTCCAAAATTTCTTCTTTTAAAAGTCCGCATGGATGTTTTGGGAATTCGTAAAAAATACTAATAAAAGAATCAGAATATTTCACAAAACCACTAAGTTCCCAATCTTCGGGAAGATCTTTTTCTAAATCTGAAGGATCTTTTTTGTTACCTGTTTCACCCTTTGAATTAACAAAATTCCTGTAATTTTTAAGTGGATGTCTTGGAAGGTAAACACCTAATGAATAGTACTTTCTCATAAATTTTTAATAATCTTTATTTTAAATAAATTTATTCACTCCAAAATATATATTTAATTTCTTTGAAGATTTTTTATGCCTCACCAATACTTGAAGCTCAGCGTAAAACCTTTTGCAATTGAATTAAGGGGGCGAAAGAGTTTTATGCCTCACCAAATCCTGAAGCTCGACGTAAAACTCTTTCTTATTTGAAAATCTGGAACGAAAGAGTTTTAAACCAACTTTTATTATTTTTTGCAGATAAAATGTTCTATTTAACTGAAATCGAGGATTATGTTCGAGTCGAGCCGAAGTTGTTTGGTTTTCCTACTGCAGAGGCTATTGACAAGCAATTGAAAGAAACTTATAGTAATTATTATAACAAAGAGATTGGGAGAGCTGTTGTTGTGATTGAAGTTCTCGAGGTTGGTGAGGGAGTTATAATTCCTGGCGACGGGGCTGCTTATTATCGTTCAAGATTCAAGATACTTGCGTGGAAACCAGAACTTCAGGAATTGGTTTTTGGAAGTATTTCAGAAATTACAAATTTTGGCGCGTTCATTAACTTAGGTGTAATGAATGGGATGATTCACATTTCTCAGACAATGGATGACTTTGTGAGTTTTAGTAAAGCAAATTCACTTTTAGGAAAGGCATCAAAAAGAAGTCTTAAGGCAGGAGACTTGTGTCTTGCGCGAATTGTTTCAATTAGTCATAAAGGAAATGACCCAAAAATTGGACTTACAATGAGGCAACCTGGTTTAGGAAAGATTGAATGGATTAAAGAAGACAAAGTGAAAAAAAATAAAGAAGCAAAGAAACTTGCTAAAGAAGAAGAGAAAGCAGCAAAAGGAGGAAAAAAGAAATGAGTTTTGAAGAGAGTTCAGAAAGGATATATTATAGATCACCAAGGAGATTGGGGGCAATTATTTTAGGAACAGCTTTAATTCAAGGAGCAGGAATTTTAGGTAAAGCCGCGATTAAGGGCTATTTTAACTGGGCTGGAGAAGATTATAGGAGGGCTGTTAAGAGCGATATATATGGAGGGTTAGGTATTTTATTAAGAGACGATTCTTTAATGGATAAATCAATTTGCTTATTAAGTGAGAATAATCATCAAGAACCAAAAGAACAGGGGATGTTAAAATAAAATGGCAAAAGACAAGGCATGTAAAATCTGTAATATAATTTTTGAAGGAAAAGATAAATGTCCTAATTGTGAGTCTGTTGAATCAACTGATGCTTACAAGGGAAGAGTTGTTATTCTGAATCCAGAGGAATCAGAGATTGCGCAGAAATTAAAAATAAAGAGCAAAGGAAATTTTGCAATTAAAACACGATAATGGATTTTAAATTAATAACTGATACTGAAAATCCCCTATTTAATCGACGAGAAATTGAGGGAGAGATTCATTCAGATGTGACTCCAAGTAGAGAAGAAGTTTTGAGTCTTTTGTCAAAAAATCTTTCAGTTGATTCTGGTGTTATAAAAATTCGAACAATTAAAGGAAAGTTTGGGCAGAAGATTTTTTTGATTGTTGCTAATATTTACAAATCAAAAGAAGATAAAGAAAAGATTGAGCATCAAAAAAAGAAAGATGTTGAATTAGAAAAAAGATTAGCAGAGAAAAAAGCAGAGGCTGAGAAACCAAAAGTTGAAGAAAAGAAAGAAGAAGTTGTAGAATCAAAATCTGCTGGAGAAAAAAAAGAAGAACCAAAAGTTGAAGAAGCTAAAGAGGAAGTTGTAGAAGAAAAAATAAAGGAGGCTTCTTCTGAGGGAAAAAAGGAAGAAAAAGATTCTGACAAGAAAAAGGAGGCTAAAGAATAATGGGAAAGAAAAAGAAATCAAATAAGAAAGGAAAGAAACCACATAAGAATCAACCAACTAGTAAAAAATATACAAAGTATAAAATTGATGGGGACAAGATTACTCATGAGAAATTTTGTCCTCGTTGCGGACCTGGAATTTTTTTAATGCAAGCAAAAGATAGAGTTTATTGTGGAAAATGTCATTATGCTGAATTTGTTGGAAAAGAGAAAAAAGTGGAAAAGGTTGAAGAGAAAAAAGTTGAAGAAAAAAAGCAGTAAATTTATAAAATCTATTTTGCATAATATTATATGGATGACCTCCAACTTCTTCAAAATTCGAAGCAAAGTTTCTTATGGTTAATGAAAAATCTTAATGAATTAAAAAAAGATCTTTCAGGACAAGTTGTAGCAATTAAAGATAACCACATAGTTGCTAATGCTCCTACAATTAAGAGATTGTTAATAGAAATCGAATCAAAAGGTATTGATAAGAATGAAGTTCTAATTAAACAAATATCTTCTGGAAAAGAAATTGTCATTTTCTATGAAAATTGAATTGACTAATATATCTGAGGAATCAGAACCACAATATGGAAATGTTCTTTTGTTGAAAAGTAAGATGAAAGGACCAATCCCAGAGATATTTGCAATTGATACAGGAAGTCCTAAGACAGTAATCCCTTATGATAAAGCACTAAGGCTTCAAATACCTTTTAATAAAAAATACCAAAAGATTGTTTGTCTTGGAGGGACAAAGTATAAAGCTTACGAAGTAAACAATCTTGAATTTATTATGGTTGATGACAAAGATGAAAAAGTAGTAGAACCTTTTTCTTGTTTAGTATTAAAACCTACTTCCCAAAAGAAAGAAGAAGAATTAGGTCACTTCCCCATTATAATTGGAATAGATTTTCTTAAGGAAAGAAAATATAATTTAATAATGAATTTTGAGGAAGATAAATTCTTTTTAGAGAAATTCTAAAAATATTTTTAAGATAATTTTTACCTTTGTTTTATGAATTCTTTTAGTAATTTCAAAACTTCGTCTTTTTTGTTTGGTAAAAATGAAATAGAACCAGCATTCTTGTGACCTCCACCGCCAACAAAAGCATTTGGCAAGTTCTTTATTAAAAATTTGATTAATTCTTGAACAGAAAAATTCGCTTCATCAGTTGCTCGAATTGTAATTGCAGTATTCATAACACCGATGCTGACTAAATTTGTTTTTCCTGTTTTCTTTAAATAATCATGAACTAATCCTAATGCTCTTCCAGGTTTAGGGAAAAATCCAAATCCAGGGAAGCTTTCTTCAACAAAAATAATTTGTAAAGTAGTGTCTTTAATTTTTTCCTGAATTGCATTGGCTTTTCCAATTTCAAGACCTTTTTTATCCATTTCTTTAATATAAGGAGAAATTAAACTAACTAAATCTTTTTGCTTGTTTCTTGGTTCTCCGAAGATTACTTCAATATATTCTCTTGCTTCCATGAATCGAATTTTTGATGAAACGTATTCGATAACTAAAGAGATGTCTGCGAGCAATTCTTTGGAATATCCTTCTTTTTCAGCAATTTTCAAATAATCATTTACTATTTTTTCGTCATTCAAATCAATTCTGTCTGCGAATCCAGCCATTGCAGGAATTTGTTCGTAGTTTTCTAGTTCAGGGTTAATGTATCTTGCAAGTTCAGTAGATAACATTCCTGCTGAGAATTTTGCGCCATCTTCTCCAACTAAAAATGGGTTAATGTGAACTAGGACTTCATCGCTTATGACATCTTTTTCAAATAAATGATGGTCTACAACAATGAAATCTGCTCCGTGAACTTTTCCTTGTTTTATTGCCATTAGGTCTTGAGGACTAGAGCCATTGTCAGCAATGATGATTAAGGGCATTTTGTTTGAGAATTTTGCAGCATTTCTTAGGGAGTCAGCAGTGTCTCTTATTGAATCATCGATTTCATAAAAAGGTGCTGTGCAGGGGGCTCTTTTGAAAAATTCCCAGGGTGCTTTAGCAGAACTATGTCCTTTTTGAATTAAAGGCAAAATTGCACGTTCCAAAATAAAACCAGAACAATATCCGTCGGTGTCATTATGGTGCCTTACAATAATTGGTCTGTCTTGTATAATTGCTAGTCTTATTTGTATTGCTGCTTTAGTAAAAGAATCTTTTAATTTATCCAGAACTTCACTTTTTACTAAAAATTCAGGAGGTATTATTTGTGCTCTTTTTAATTCAATTTTCTGAATGGACTCAAAGAATTTTTCTTTTTGTTCACCTTCTATTTGTTTTATTTTTATTATGTTTCCTTCCAGCTCTCCTTGAAATTCTTCAACAAATATATCTGCTTTAATTATTGAATCTTCTTCTATTTCAGGGTATGCCCTCATTCCAGCACCAACAAAACCTTTTAATGAAATTGCTCCTGTTCCGTCGGATACCACAAAAATTGTAGGTCCGCCTGTTTGAACAATTCGATTGATTTTTCCTGTGATACTAACTTTTTCTTTTTTTGTTATGGTTAATTCTTCTATTTTCTTTTCTTTCATAACTGCGTTGGATTTTGCATTTGTTTTTTTGTTAAATGACTTTCCTTTGAAATTTTTTTTATTAAATTGTTTTTTCATTTTAATTTTCAATAATTGATAATTAATAAACCTTTAGAAATAATTATTGATTATAAAACCTAAGAGCAGTTTCAATTAAGTTCGCTCCTCTATTTTTGGTTAAATCTATAGATTATTAATTATCTTTACTAGTAATTTTTAACAATATATTCGCCTGTTTTTTCATCTCTTATTTTTGGGTCATAACTTTTGAATAAGGCATACCCTCCAACAATAAAAGGAATCAAAGGGCTAACAATTAAATGTCTAGAACCTAATCCATTTCTTCCATTCCAAGCATCTCCAAAAGCTTTTTTTATCAATCCCGTAGCCATTCCTGTTCTTGTTTTGAATCTTTTTTTTGTCATCTTATACTTCTCTTCAAATAATAATGAATATAAACCCTGGGAGAATTCTTCAAGCCAACAAAACAGCAGACCTGAAGCCTTCTCCTGGGGAAAAAGAGGTGATAGTATATCTATAATATCAAACTATTTAAACTTTTCGGTAATGTTACTCTTGAAAAATGACGTCTCGTTTTGAACCTAAAGTAGTAATGTGGTTATTCCCTAAATAATGGTTGTTAAAGTTTATAATATTTTATAAAAACAGTTTTACTAGTTTACTATGGAAAAAGAGAATATTGCGAAATCTGTTAATCAGGATCAGATTCATAAGTTGCTTTTTAGCCGCGAAATCGGATGGAAAGAGATAATTTATGAGTTGATTAACACTGAGCAGCTTGATCCTTGGGATGTGAATCTTAATATTTTGTCTGAGAAATATCTTGAGAAAGTTCGGGAATTTGAAGAAGCGGATTTTTTTATTTCAAGTCAGGTTTTGCTTGCAGCTTCGTTGTTGCTTAGGCTTAAGTCAGAAATTTTGCTGAATCGTTATATTAAAAGTATTGATGATATTTTGTTTGGAAAGAAAGAAGAAAAGAAATATGTTCTTGAGAGAATTGAACTTGATGAGGAGATTCCGATTCTTGTGCCAAAGAGTCCGATTCCGCGTCATAGAAAAGTTACATTGCAGGAGTTGATGCTTGCTCTGAATAAGGCGATTACTACTGAGAATCGGAGGATTAAGAAAGAAATAATTAATAAAAATGCTCTTCGAGAGGTGGGATTTTCACTTCCTAAAAAAAAGTTCAGCATCAAAGGCAAGATAAAATTAATTTATGAAAATTTGGTTATTCATTTTGATAAAAATAAAGATAATGTAAAAATTTCTCTAACTGAATTTGTCAATGGAAAAAAAGAGGAAAAAATAAATTCATTTTCACCGCTGCTTCATCTAGAAAATTCAAAAAAAGTTTGGCTTGAGCAGACAGAGCATTTTGGTGAGATTCATATTTGGTTAAAGAAAACTTTTTTGAAACACAATGGTAATCCTTATGCTGATTTGAAAGACGAGAATGGAGAAGGAGAATCTATAGAAGGAATAATTGATGAAATTGAATCTAAGAAACAAAAAGATAAAATAATTTTTAAAGATGTAAAAAAAGTAAGAGAACTCAAGAAGCGTTCGAAAAGGAAATCTGTTGAGGAATTTATGAAAGAGAGTGA
>CAZWYG010000027.1:2302-6455 GCA_964638105.1 Candidatus Woesearchaeota archaeon | reverse complement strand
TCCTTGCTTCCAATAGGAATTATCTTTTTACAATGAACGCATTGGTGTGGCATAGAGTACAAATAGAAAGATATTAATAAATTTTATTGTTTTCACTTATTCAAAAACAACTCAATCTTTTTTGGATTTCTTTTAATTTCTTTAACTATTGTGGCTGGCCCTATTATTGTAATTGCTTCTAAATCACTTCCTGAAATCATATTTGCAACACCCCTTCTAAATTTATTAAAAAAACTCTCATCTCCATTACCAGAGATAACTGCAAGTTCAATCCCTCTAAAATTTTTTATATGCCCAATCATCGCCATTGTGTCTCCAATCAATCTCGCTTCTTCTTCTGGATAAAGCCTTCCTTGTAATAAAAGAATATTATTTCCTAAAACAATTTTCAAAATCTTGCGAATTCTCTCGTCGCCACTATCCTTTCTAATTTCAGAGTGAGGCATAAACTGTATTGCAAAACCTTTCAATGTTCCAACCTTTTTTTTCTTCACCATCTTTTAATTATATAAACATTTTATTATTTAAAGTTTTTTTGATAAGTTAAAAACTGATTCATAAAATTCCTCGAGGTTTTTCCCATACTTTGCAGATAATCCAATGACTTCATATTCTGGAAATGCTGCCTCGATTTTTTTGACATCAGACTTTTTCATATCAGTTTTATTTGCAACAATTAACACTGGAATCTTTCGAGCAACTAAGTTTCCAATAATTGTAATATTCACTTGGTTGTATGGATTTTGTGTTGCATCAAGAACAACCACAACTAAATTCATATCATCAAGCCACTTGATGCTGTCAACAATTCCCTGCGTTGCTTCTTTTGCTCTTTTCTTTGCTTCTTTTTTACTAACTTTAAATTTCAAGAAATCTTCATAATCAATCTTCGTGGCAATTCCAGGAGTATCAATCATCTTGAAAGTTATTTTCTTTCCTTTGTATTCTATTTCGACTTTTTCTTTAAATTGAACGCTTCTTGTTTCATGAGGAATCTTGCTCACACTTCCAATTTCTTCACCTGTGAAATCCTTACATATTCTATTAGCCAAACTTGTTTTACCTGCATTAGGTGGTCCATAAAATCCTAATTTTATCTCTTTTTTTCCTCTAAAAATTTTAAAAAAAAATCTCTTGAAAAAATTAGTCATAACTTTTATTGCCATAGAGTATTTCGAAAATTGTCTTTATTAAATTTTGCGTGTTGGGGTTCTTCTTCCAATAAAGTAATTCTCTTGCTTTGGTTTTTCTTTATGAAATATATTATCATACAACTCTTTTATTTTATCAATAAACTTGGAAACAGGAATCTCAACCATACCTGTTCTTTTCCCAGAATATTTCTTTAATACATAATTAATCTGTTCATTATTCCATTTTTGCTCTTTCAATTTCTTTCTAATTGTTCCTTCATTAATTCCTTTATCTTTTGCCTTTTTCACATAAACAATTAAATTATATAAATCATTTCTTTGTTTGAATAAATAACCCTCATATTTTCTCTTATACCATTCCTGCAAAAATATGTATAACATTAAACTTATCAGCAAGACAAGAATTATTATAATCCAGAACCATTTCCAATCAAAATTTTCTCCTCTTTTTGTAGGAAGTTCCGATATTTCAAGGTAATCCAAATTAGGAGAAATAAACAAAGGCAAATCTGAGAAAGCAAAACTTTCTGTTGTAGAAAAACCAAGAACCATTGAATTTCCTTTCATTTCTATAACATAATAACCTTCTGAATTCTCTTCAGGATTAATTCCTTGAAATGATAATCCTTCTAAATTTTTAAGAAAAATATAAGGTGTGTTTTCTAATCCTTCTTTAGCATCTATATCTATACTAAATATTCTTGCTAACCTTTCTTCTCCACTATAATACACTCCTGAAATCTCTTTAAAATCCATTTCAACATCAAGCTTTGCATATTGCCATGTTTTAATTCTCTCTGCATAAGCTTCTTCTTCACTAACTTCATAATCTCCTCCTATAATTGATTTTACTACACCTACATTTATTACTTTTGTTTGTGGAAAAAATGTAATTCCTGTCGCTTCTTTACTTACAGCAAGGTTAGAGGGAATCTCAATTTCTGTAAGCTCTTTTGATATTTTATTATATGCATCATTTGATGTTGCACTTGTATAATCTCTTCGAGCCTCTTTAATCCTCTCTTCAATATTATCAACCCCTAAGCTTTCTTTAATTAATTCTTTTTCAAATTCTCCCAATGCATCTATTTCAGAAACAAGATTCTCTATTTCTGATTCTTTTTTCTCTATTTTTTCTTGAGCAAATTCCTTTGAACTAATAATATTAATTGTAAAATATTTAGATGAATTCCCCTCTGAAGAATCCTCAATTGTTATTTTAAAATTATAAGTGCCAATATCTTCATATATATGTGTAACTTTATTAGTAGTTGTTGTTTCTAATGAAGTATTATCTCCAAAATTCCATATATATTTGCTAACACCATCTCCATTCACACTCACTTCAAATTCAGTTGCAAGAGTAACTGCTGTCTTTTTTGGAGAAACATCATTTATTGTTAAACTTGCACAAACAAATCCAATTATGTAAATTAAACTAATTAAAGATATCCCTATTAAAAAAATTAACTTTCTCATTTTCTTTTTTTCTTTATGCCCTTTAGGGTATTAGAACCCTTCTTCTTTTTATCTTTCTCTGCTAAAAAATAATAAATAATCCCAAATGCAATTAAGATAGTTATTATATTAATTAATGTAAAGAAAGGTAATAATGCAGAAACAGGACACTGAATAGTATTGCTTCCACTTCGACATTCAAGATAACTTTTTGTTGGGTCATAATGGTATTTTCCTGTAGTTGCATTGTAAACATAATCTTCTTCAGGTTCTTGAGAAGTATCATAGTAATTATCATTATCCCATGTCCAAATTCCATTCCAGAAATATTCTAAAACACCATCTTCACAATCATCTGTAATATTTTCATCATAAAGACAATTTCCAATTAATTCAATACTCTCATCTTCTGGATTACAATCAGGGTCAATATATGCACAATATGGATTACAATGTTTATCACTTTCATTATTACAACAAGCATTGTCAACAAAACTACAAAACAAACCATCTGCACATTCATCTTTTTCACCATTACAATCAACACAAGAACAACTTTCCCCATCACTACAAATACCATCATATTTACATGAAGCTTTTCTTTCATCTGTGTAATAACAATTCAAACTACAAGTTTCATCTGCACACAATTCAGTTCCTTCTGGACAACCATCCTCACCTGGTTCAACAACACTCATAGTGCAATTATCAAAACATCCTGAAGAACCATCTGCAGAATTTAATACACTACCCATATCACATTCTTCTTCATAATTCAATATTCCATCTCCACAAACTTTTGGAACGCAATCAGGATCAACTGTTGCACAATATGGTGTGCAAACTTCATCACTTTCATTATCACAACAAACTGTATTGATAATACTACAAACTAAATCATCTGCACAACTGTCTTGCTCTTCATTACAATCTCTGCAAGTACATGATTCACCAACATCACAAGTTCCATTTAAATTACAAAAACCCCAATCTGAAAAACAACCAGTTACATCAAAGTAACACATTGAAGTACAACTCAAAGAACCAAAATTATAATCATCTAAATCACTACAATCTTTATCAGTGAAATCAATTCCATCACATTGCTCATTAAAGAATGCACTATTTGGTTGCTGAACAATTCCATCTCCGCAATATTCATTATCACCTTTCACACAACCCCCTTTATTTAATTGGCATTCATCAATTTCACCTTTCTCATTACATGTTAATGTTCCACTTTCATAACCTAATGTTTCACAAGTCCTTCCTCCAAAATCTTCTTCATCACATTCTTCTCCTATTTTATTAATAACTCCATCTCCACATTCTGGTTCATTTGGCCCTACACATTCTCTAACATCTAACTGGCATCTTGAAGTACATCCAAGTGAACCTTCTGTATAATTATCTAATTGAGAACAATTCAATCCAGTTAAATTAATTCCATCACATTGCTCATTAAAGTTAGCATTATTTGGTTGTTGAACAATTCCATCTCCACAAACATCCCCTGTTCCCAAACAACCACTTTTATCTAA
>CAZWYG010000027.1:0-2202 GCA_964638105.1 Candidatus Woesearchaeota archaeon | reverse complement strand
ATCAATACCTTCACAAGTAATTATCTTAGGGTCAACAATAATTAATTTCAAATAACCACTTTCTTCTGTTTCTGAATATCCTCCATCTGTTCCAGTAACTTTGAAATAAAATTGCTCATAATTATGAGCTTTATCTAAATCTTCTTGAGTAATATTCCATATTACACTTGAGCTTCTTTCTCCATCAATTGTAGAAGGAATAAACCCAATATAATCATCAGATACTAGGTATCTCTTTTCATATATTGTAAAATTAACTAATGTTCCTTCTGCAAGTTTAGAATTTCTGTAATCTAGTTTGACTTTTGTTTGGCCTACAATAGTAGTAAGTTGTGTTATGGTGTTATTCTCTAGATTTTGCCACTCTGCAATTTCGCCTTCAACACATTCTCCTTTGTGATAAGTTTCTCCTGAACCACAAATTCCTGCACAACAAATTCTTATAGGATAATCTGAATCTTCATATTCACTTATATGAGCATTTGTATCTGCAGATAAAGATAATATCCCTAATTCCTCATCACTACAACTACTTGTTCTGTTTTTACAGTCTAACTTTGCATAACAAACACTCTCGTCATATCTAAGGTATTCATAATAATCTTGAAAATCAGGAATTTCTGCATGAGCATTTGTTGCTGTTGACAAACTAACGAATCTATTATCATTATTACAAGCATTATCACCTTCCCCAAAATCACAACATAAAACATAATCATAACCATCTGTGTCAACTTTAGCAGCATGTGCATTTGTCTCACTTGATAACCACATTAAAATATTCTCATCACTACCACCACATGAACTTTCAGAAACAATCTTACAGGTTTCAGCAAAAATAATTGGAAGTAATAAAACACTTAATAAAACTAATAATGCCACTCCTTTTTTCATCTTTTATTAATAAAAAAGGTTTTATAAACATTTTTATCCTTTAACAACAATCAATGGTTTGAGCCTTGCTATCTTTTTAGAGATTCCAATTTTATCAACAACATTCACAACTTCATCAATGTCTTTGTAAACTTCTGGAGCTTCTTGAGCAAGTGAATTAAAACTTCCTGCCTGAACTTCTATTCCTTTTTCATTTAATTCCTTTTTCACTTTTTCTCCTCGAAGATTTCTCATTGCCTTGCTTCTTGAGAAAATTCTTCCAGCACCATGCGCAGTCGAGCCCCAAGTGAATTCCTCTGCTTTTTTGGTTCCAACTAAAACATAAGACGCTGTTCCCATTGAGCCAGGAATAATAACCGGCTGCCCAACTTCCCTATAAAATTTAGGAATCTCAATTCTACCAGGACCAAAACTTCGGGTCGCACCTTTTCTATGAACACAAACTTCTTTTTCTTCTCCTTCAACAATAAACTTTTCAAACTTTGCTATATTATGACATACATCATACAAGACATCAATCTTAATTTCAGGAAAAAGAGTTTTCATTTCCTCGCGAATCCAATGAGTTATAATTTGCTTGTTTGCAAAAGCAAAATTCGCAGCACACGCCATTGCAGAAAAATAATCCTTTCCCAATTCACTTTTTATTGGAGCATTAATTAATTCTCTGTCTGGCAAATTCGCAAACCCATATTTCTCCTCCATCTTCTTAATATAGTCAGATGCAACCTGATGCCCAAGACCTCGCGAGCCACAATGAACCATAATAACTGCATCATCTTTTTTCAATCCAAAAACTTCTGCAACACTCTCGTCAAAAATCTCGTCGACAAACTGCACTTCTAAAAAATGATTACCTGCTCCAAGAGTTCCCAACTGCCCAATTCCTCTCTTTATTGCACGCTCTGAAACGCATTTTGAATCAGCACCTTTAATGCAACCCTCCTCTTCTGTATGTAAATAATCTTCTTTAATTCCATAACCAATATCAACAACATACTTTGCACCTTGCTCTAAAAGTTTGTTTAATTCTTTTTTTGTAATTTGAAACTTGCTTCCTCTCCCAACACCAGAAGGAATTTTTTCATAAAGTCCTTTCATAATTTCTTTTTGTTTTTTCAAAATATCTTTTTTCTTCAAATTAGTTTTCAATAATCTAACAGAGCAATTAATATCATAACCAACTCCTCCTGGAGAAATAACTCCTTTCTCTAAATCAAATGCTGCAACACCTCCGATGCTAAACCCGTAACCAACGTGCATGTCTGGAAGAGCAATCGAATATTTTAAGATTCCAGGAAGATGAGC
>CAZWYG010000026.1:0-6495 GCA_964638105.1 Candidatus Woesearchaeota archaeon | reverse complement strand
ATTAAAACCGTCTCATTTTTTTCTTGCCAAATTTTTTAGCAAGTTTCATCATTTGCTTTTGTGACATTGGTTTTTCAGGATCAAACTCTGATGAAGATTTAACCATTTCATTAAGCATTTTGTATTGCTTGAGTAAAGAACGAATTTCAGAATTATTCACACCTGCGCCCTGAGCAATTCTATTTATTCTAGATGTTCCAGTTTTCTTGTCATCAAAAATCTCAGGATTTTCTCTTTCTTGTTTTGTCATTGATTTTATTATGTGCTCCCACTTTGCAATTTTTTGTTCTTGACCTTCAAGCATCTCATCAGGAATTTTTGCATTGCTCATTCCAGGGATCATTGATTTAATCTTGCCAAAGCCCCCAAGAGAACTCATTGATTTCACTTGCTCCACAACATCATCAAGACTCAACTTACCCTCTTCTAAAATTTTCTGACCTTTTTTCTCGTCAGTAACAGTCTTTATCTTATCAAGAAGTGAATTCAAATCACCCATTCCTAAAATCCTTGACAAAAATCTCTCAGAATCAAATTCTTCAATATCATTAATTTTTTCACCATTTGCAATAAAATAAACAGGGGCATTAGTTTCTGAGCATGCACTAAGTGCCCCACCCCCTTTTGCAGACGAGTCCATTCTTGTAATAATCACTCCAGAAATATTTATTGCATCCTTGAATTCCTGTGCTTGCCTTTTTGCAGCCTGTCCAACATCAGCAGGCATCACTAAGATAATTTCTGTTGGTTTGATTTCTTTGCTTAAATCTTTAATTTCTTTAACTAGTTCTTTATCTAAATCATGCCGTCCAGCAGTATCAATTAAAACCAAATTATAATCCTTCAACTTCTTCTCAAACTTCTTCCAAGTTTTAACAGCATTGTTTTCTTCTTCATCAATAAAATAATTTAATTTGTTTTTTTCTGCAATTTGTTTTAACTGCTCTTTTGCTGCTGGTCTATGAACATCAAGTCCGACGAGCGCGACACTGCTTCCACGTTTTGCATAATAATTTCCTAACTTTGAAATCGTAGTTGTTTTTCCAGCTCCATAAAGTCCTAACAACATTATACGATTCTGCTTAGACTCTAATTTAAGTTTCTTAGATTTACCTAAGATATTTATCAACTCATCATGAAGCAATTTAATCAAATGCTCTTTTTTTTCAATATCTTTAATTCTCTCGTCAAAAGCAGATTTCTTTATTTTATCTGAAAGTTTCTTTACTAAAATCACATTCACGTCAGCTTCAATAAGTGTTCTTTGCAAATTCCGAACAACTGAGTCCACCAAGTTCTTGTCTAGAAAAATCGCATTAGCTAATTTGTCTGTTGCTCTTCTTAAGGCTTCTCCAAGTTTTTTTAACATAGATTAGCGAGTATAGGCGAAGTTAATAAGTTTTCGGATTAGAAATATTTTGTTTAATTTAACATTAATAAAAAGAAGTATAAGAAAATTATATCTAAGGAAATGGCACACTAAGGATTCGAGCATGATCTTTTTCTTTTTTTTCCATAGCATCTATAACTGCTTTCTCTAAGTGAGTAGGTAGTTTATTAACCTTTTTCCAGGAAAAAGTACCATCTTCATTTCTTGTAACTATATCTTTAGTTTTATCCCCATCAACATCATACCTAATTGTCATTGGTGTTCTTTCTTGTGCTGTTACACAACCAGCAGAAATTCCTGTGAGGAATAAATAACCTGCGATTCTTAGTGTATTATATGTGCCTGTCATCATAAAGTAGTAAGAAAATAATTATTTATAAATTTTTTGGTACTTATTTAATAACTTTTTTAATCTCTTTCTCTTTTTGATTTAATGAAAAAACCAAAGAAGAATGAAATTCGAAAACCCACGAAAACAATTTCAGGAATAACACCTGTTGCAGTAATGCTTCCTCCAAGAAAATGTAATCACGGCCAATGTGTTTATTGTCCATCTATGGATGTGCCACAAAGTTACACTCCAAAAAGTCCTGTTGTTATGCGTGCACTAAGAGTTAATTATGATTCTTACAAACAAGTTCTCTCTAGATTAAAAGCATTTGAAGTGATGAATCATCCAACAGAAAAAATTGAAATTATAATCATGGGTGGAACATTTCTAGAATATGATAAAAAATTTCAAGATAAATTCATAAAAGGAATTTATGACGGATTAAATAAAAAGAAATCTAAAACATTAAAGCTTGCTCAGAAATTAAATGAGACTGCGAAATGTCGTTGTGTTGCAATGTGCGTCGAGACAAGACCTGATGTGTGTATTGAATTTATTGATAGAATGAGGGACTGGGGAGTCACGCGTGTTGAGTTAGGAGTTCAAATAATTGATGATATGATTTACAAAAAAGTTAATCGAGGGCATACTGTTCAGGATGTTGTTGATGCTACTCGAGAACTAAAAAATGCAGGATTTAAAGTTGGTTATCATATTATGCCTGGTCTTCCTGGAAGCAATTTGAAAAAAGATTATAAATTATTCAAGAAACTTTTTTCTTCAAAGGATTTCAAACCAGATCAGTTGAAAATTTATCCTTGTCAGGTCATGCCAAATTCCAAGTTAGAAGAAATTTATTGGAAAGGAAATTACAAACCCTATTCTAAAAAAGATATAGAGAAAATTCTTATTGCAATGCTCAAAGTTGTTCCTAGATATTGTCGAGTGATGAGGGTGATGAGAGAAATTCCTCCTGATTACATTGTTGCTGGAACTACAAGAATTGATTTGCGTCGTGAAATTGAAAAAGAAATGCGCGAGAAAAATTTAAAATTAAAAGAAATTCGTTATCGAGAAATTGGCTTTGCAAAAAAATCAAATATAGATGATAATTTAAAATTTAAAATTACAAAGTATAAAGCTTCACAAGGAGAGGAGTATTTTCTTGAAATTATTAATAATGATGATATATTATTTGGTTTGTGTCGATTAAGAATTGCAAACAATAAGGCAATAATTCGTGAGCTTCATGTTTATGGAAAATCATTAAAATTAGGAGAAAATAAGGGAATTAACCCCCAAGGGGATACCCCGAAAGATTTTCCAAAAAAATCTTTACTAAGGGCACAACATCGAGGTTTTGGAAAACAATTAATGCAAGAAGCAGAAAAAATTGCAAATAAAAATAAATGCAAAAAAATTTCTGTGATTAGTGGAATTGGTGTTCGGGAATATTATAAGAAGTTGGGATATGAATTAGAAGGGACTTATATGATTAAAGAATTAAGTTAAATTTTTATAATCCAATTTTTTTAATTTTTATGGAAGGAAAATATCTTATTGCGTCAGGTCCTGTAATTATCGAAGACGGAAAAATTCTAGTTTCAAAAGATAATAAAGATGATTTCTATAAATTAATTGGCGGCAGAATTCAAGAAGGTGAAAAACTTGAAGACGCTTGTGTTAGAAAAGCAAAAGAAGCCTGCAATGCAGAAATTGAAATACTAAAACCATTAATGCCAAACATACTTTGGGAAAACCCAACAACAAAAGAAAAAATGACAATTGTCTTGATTAATTATCTTGCTAAATTGAAAAACAAGAATGAGATTAAACCAATTCCTCCTGAGCAGGATTTGAAATGGATTTCTATTGAAGACATAAAAAAAGGCAAAGGAAATGTTTCACCAAATGTTAGAGAGTTGGTTGAGAAAAACAATCTTTAAACCTTAATCTCTCCTTCCTGCCAATCTCTTAAAATTTTTCTTGCTGTTTTATCAAAATCAACTTCGCCTTTTTGCTTAAAGAAATTCAACTTGTTTCCTAATTCTTCTAATAAAATTTCTGAATTTCCTTTTGTAGTGATTTTGTATTTTTCTTCTAAAAGCTCTGGATAATCTTTCATTAATTGTGCAACAACCATTTCAGGTTCTCGAACTTGCGAATATGACCTGCCGCCAACAATTGTGTGCTTTGTAATTTTCTTTGTCTCAGACGACGAGTATTCTTTTGTTGGAATAACTCCAGGTGTGTCAATTAAAAAAATATTCTCACTTAATTTCAATTTCTGAACTCCTTTTGTAAAACCTGCATCAGAACCAACAGGTGCAGAACTCTTACCCACAAGCAAATTAATTAGAGAACTCTTACCCACATTTGGATAACCCAAAACTCCAATAATAATCTTGTCGTCCTTGTCAATTTTCTTTGAAGTAATCTTAATTAAATCCCTTAATCTGCGAATTCCTTTTCTATTTTTACATGAAACAAAAACATTTGGTCTTAGAGAAAACTTGTTATCCTTTGCTAAATCAGACTTGTTCAAAACATAAATTATTTTTTTATTTTTTAATTTAATTGCATCCTCAAGCTCAGAATTCCGAGTCTTTTCTGGAAACCTTGAGTCAATCACTTCAAGAATTATATCTGACTGCGAAATAATCTTCTCTGAAATTGTTGGATACTTTTCTTTTTGCTTGCGCATCTTTGCTGAATTACGTGCTCCGCGTGTTTTTCTTGATGAAAAAATATATTTTGGTCTCATATGAACTAAAGAGAGAAGAGTTTATGAATTTTTGGATTAGTTATCTTTAAAAACAATCTCAATCAAATATTCTATGCCCCGATAGTACAGAGGCCAAGTATGCTGCCCTTTCAAGGCAGTGACCCGAGTTCGAATCTCGGTCGGGGCGTTTCAATTGTTTCTTAGTCGCGGATTCTGTGTCGCAGTTACGAGATTCGGATGAGCAAAGTGAGAATCTTTGGTCGGGGCGTTTCAGACATTCTTTTAGAAAATTTTAAAACATTAAAGACATTATCTTTAAATGAAAAAAATTCATTACAATATTTTACTAGCTATTTTAGGAGCATTTCTTTTAGTTCTTTTGATTTTCTTTTTTTATTTCGGAATTCATGATGAAATTTTTGACTTTTCAAAATATTCTAAAGATCAAGTAAACACTCATGAAAATTCAATCTTTAATTTCAAAGATGCTGTAATTGCTTATTCTATCTTAAATCCTTATGTTATCCCAAGCATTATTCTAGGAGTTTCAATAATTATAGGATTTTTAGTTTTATCTTATTCTATAAAAAAGAAAAAATAAACCTCTTTCTGCCCCCTCTTCTTCTCCGACGTTGATTTCTCAAAAAAACAAAATAACCAATTATTCCACCAATAATTAAAACAGGCCAGATTAAATAAAAAGCATTCACAATTGGTGCCTCAAAGCAAATCGAAGAGTAAAACCCATCAGAAGAATTATTTGTAAAAGAATAAACTAATACAGACAACAAAAACCACAAAAACATTGCAAAAACAAAAAGCCCTCCAAGCACATCTGCAAACTTAATAATCATTGGAAATTCTTTTTTCTTGACACAATAAATAAAACAAAAAACAGAAGTAACAAACAAAAATAAAAAACCCAAACTTCCAAAAACCAATACTTTTGAAGATAATGCTTCAAAAATCATAAAATAACAAGATTTCAAAATATAAATAATTATCTTTTTCTTCTAACTAACCAAATAAGAACTCCAAGAATAATCAATAGAACCAAAAGTCCAATTATTACAACAAACAAAACACTATTTCCTTCACCCTCAGAAATTGTCAAGTTCACACTGTGCTCCTCAACTAAAACATTGCCATTATTAACTGTTCGTGTCTGAACTTTAACTAAATAAGTTTTAGCAACAGCGTCACTGTCAACATCAAAAGTAAAACTAGCAACTCCACTCTCTCCAGTATCCAAGTCACCAATAAAATTCGTCTTCTCATCAAAAGATATTGGAAGATCTGAATTCTCAAAAACCCTCACACTAGTCTGCATACCTTTATCTTCACCAAAGTTCTCAATAGTAATATCAATTCTTCCAGAGTCTCCTGCAATTATTTTTTCAGGAGAAGTAACTACATTCAAAATTTCAAACTGAGGCTTGCCCTTTACAGGAATATCAAAAGAAAGAGTTGACTTCTTTGACTTAGAATCACTTCGATATTCTAATTCTAATTTTGCAGTATTAATTCCAGAACTAATATCTAAACCAGTATCAATGTAAAAAGTTGCAACCTTGTTTCCCTTGGCTTCAATTGTTCCAAGATTAGCAATATCACTATAACTTGAAGATGCTTCAAAACCTTTAGGCAAAATCAATTTAACCCTCGTGAAAGTCGCATCCCCGCCACCAAGATTCTCAAGTGTAATCTCCAACTTTACCTCATCAAGATCAGGAGTAATAGTCAAAGGAGAACTACTAACATCACCAACAATCAAGTCCGCCTTATCAGAACTCACATCAATATCAAAAGCATCATCATAATTCTCATCACTATCTTCAAGAACAAACTCCAAAGAATATTCATCCTCAACCACATCCTCATCAACTTCAATTCTAAAAGTTTTAGTAACTTCCTCGTCAACACCCAAATTACCAATAGCCCATTCTTCATCACCAACAACATCAAAAGGATTCTCGTCATTAATTTCAAAATAAACATCTGACTTGTTCTCATTATCAACATTAGTGATTGTGACCTCCAAAGTAAAAG
>CAZWYG010000025.1:0-6613 GCA_964638105.1 Candidatus Woesearchaeota archaeon | reverse complement strand
AAATCAACAGACCCTGTTCCAATAAACAAGCACATAAAAGTCGACGGCTATCTTCCACAATGTCCTCCAAACAAAGAAGAAATCCTTGAATTCATAAAACAAATTGCAATGGGAAGAAACCCCCAAGACCTAAGATACATTGACCCTGTATGCTTTGAATGCCGAAAAAAAGGAAATCAATGCTTATTAGAAAAAGGAGAAATTTGCCTAGGACCAATAACTCGTGGAGGATGCAATGCATTGTGCCCAAGCAATGGTGTTGAATGTTATGGTTGTCGAGGACCATGCGAAGACGCAAATATAAAAGCATTCCTAGATTTACTAAAACAAAAAGGACACTCAAAAAAAGAATTCCACGACAAGGTTAGAACTTTTGCAGGATTACAATTCTTTGAAAAAGAAAAAGGAAAATCAAAATGGCTAGAAAAATAAAAATTCCAAATCCTGCGGATTTGGTTGTAACAAAAATAAGAAAATAAAATGACAAAAGAAATTAATCTCAATCATATATGTAAAATAGAAGGACATGCGCATCTAACACTAAAGATTGAAAAAAATAAAGTAAAAAAATGCAAACAAAAAGCAGCAGAAGGTGCAAGATTTTTCGAAGCACTTGTTCTTGGAAAAAAACTTGAAGACATTCAAGAAGTTGTTTCACGTATTTGTGGAATTTGCTCGTGCGCTCACTCTGTTTGTTCAATTCAAGCACTAGAAGAAGCAATAGGAATGACACCAACACAACAGCAAAAAATAATAAGAGAAATGCTAATGATAGGCGAGAGAATAAGAAGCCACGCAACTCATCTTTATTTTCTGAGTTTACCAGATTATTATAATGTTAGCTCTGCATTAGGTCTTGGAGAAAAACATCAAGAAAAAATAAACAATGCAATCGCACTAATTACTCTAGGAAACAAAATTGTCGAGACTTTTGGAGGAAGAGAGATGCATCCATTTTTGGCAATAAAAGAAAAATTCCCAGAGATAAATCTCAATTCTTTAATTCAAGAACTTAAAGAAAAAAAACCCTTGATAATAAAAACAATAAAATTATTTCAAAACCTAGACTATCCAAAATTTGAAAGAGACACAGAATATCTTTGCATTCGAGAAGACAAGAAAAAAGTTTATGCTTCAATCTCAGGTAAAGTCACATCTGATTCAGGTTTAATTAAGGATGATGATTACAAAAAACATCTAAAAGAAAATATAAAAGAATATGCAACATCAAAATTTGTTCTGCAAGATGGCAAGCCTTATCAACTCGGTGCAATAGCAAGAATAAATCAAAACTATGACAAACTTGATTCAGAAATAAAATCCTACATGAAAAATATAAAACTTCCTCTTACAAATCCTTATTCCAATAACATTGCTCAGGCACTAGAACTTCTTATAATGACAAATCGAGCAATTGAGATTACTAAAAATTTCAAACCTCAAGAAATAAACAATGAAATAAAAATAAAACCTGGTCGAGGAGTATCAGCTGTTGAAGCTCCAAGAGGAACATTGTTTCACGAATACAAAGTTGACAAATCAGGAAAAATAACTTACTGCAACATTATAACTCCAACAGCACAAAGTCTAAACATGATGGAAAAAGATATTACTGAATTAGTAAACCAACTTTTAGAAAAACAAAAATCAAAAGAACAAATCATAGATGAAGTTGAAAAACTCATTCGAGCATACGACCCTTGCTTTTCATGTTCAACTCATTTCTTGAAAGTTAATTGGGAGTGAAAATTGGCAAAGCCAAATAAAAGTATAATTATAATAAAGATATCTGATAATTCAATTCTTCATCGGGTGGGTGGGAAATTCAGTGCATCCTAGGGGGTGGAAGGTGGAGCTTTCAGATATCGTTTCACGAAAGTAATTCCAAAACCTCTTCCAAAATATCCTCTTTATTTCCTTCTTGAGGAATTCCAATAATTCTAATATCTTTTCCAATTAATTTCAAAACATATCCAGCATCAAAATCATGCGCACTTAAAATCGAATCATTTCTCAGATTATTAATTGAAATTTCTTTAACATGATTCAAACCCTGCACAACATCTAAAATAACAAAATCCTTTTTTGAATTCAACAAACTCATTAACTCAAAACTATCCTTAACATTTACAACTTCAAAATCCTTTTTTAATAATTCTCCAATTTCTTTTGCTAAAGAATCGCCTTCAACAAATTCATTTCCTAGAGTTAGAATTTTAAGCATAATTAACAAAATATAAAAACATTATATATCTTTTCCGAGTATGAAAAAGAGGAACAACGAAGTCTTTGGAACATTTCTTGTAATACTCACTGCGATATTTTCAGGTTTTAATATTGTTGCAAACAAATTTTTTGTCGAAAGCATTGATCCTCTTATCTTCACTGCAACACGTGCACTTTTAATTGGAATAATTTTCTTTTTTATTTCATTATTTATTGCTAAAACTAAAGGCAAAAAATTTAAATCTGCTTCATGGAAAAGTTTAACACTTATAGGAATTATCGGGGGAAGCTTTGCATTCTGGCTTTTTTTCACAGGTCTAAAAATGACAACAGCAGGAAGAGCCGCATTTCTTCATAAAACTCTTCCAATCTATGCTGCGTTTTTTGCATTCTTTTTTCTAAAAGAAAAACTATCTAAAAAATTATTACTCTCAATTGTAATTGTTCTTTGCGGATTAGTTGTAATGGAACTTCCAGAAATTTCACTTGGAATAAATATCGGTGACATGCTTGTTATAGCTGCAACAATTCTCTGGGCACTTGAATACACTCTTTCAAAAAAATTAATGCTCGAAAAAGAAAGCAACTGGGTCGTGACATTTTCAAGAATGTTTTTTGGCTCAATCATTTTAATTGCAATAATTATCCTAACCGGAAAAACAAATGAACTCTTATCTCTTAATCTGAATCAAATAATCTACATACTAGTCTCAGGATTTTTACTTCTACTTTATGTTCTTACATTTTATTGGGGATTAAAACACATTAACCTCGCAAAAGCTTCAACAATATTACTCCTTGCTCCAGTAATCTCCTTGATTTTAGGAATTGCTCTTCTTGGTGAAACAGTTTCTGCAATGCAATTAATTGGTTCAACATTAATTCTTATAGGATTATTTTTTGTTATAAAAAGTAAAAGTGAAAAAAGGGAACCTAATCCTCTACTTTCTCAATAGCTTCTGATTGATGAATTCTTACTTTCTCTCCTACACTTAATTCCCCTAAATATTTTTTTACAAATACAGGTCTTTGAATTTTCCCGTACTTAACCAATACAAAATTGTTAGGTAAAATTTTCTGCACTTCTGCAACATGCACTTTGCAATACTCGCAAAATACTTCAGGAAAACGCGCATAGTTTCCGTCCTTAGAATCAATAACCTTGTTATGCTCATTGTACCAATACTCTTGAATAACTCGAATATCCCAATAATCCGCAATTCCCATTTTTTCTGCAAGTCTCTTTATTCGCCTAATTGCAGCAGGATATGATTCCTCAAGAAATTCTCTAGTTGGTGCCTTGCCCTCTTTCATAAATTTTTTCAAAGCATCATATTTTTCTTTTTCCATGCTACCCATTTCAACTAAAACTTCAGAACAAACACCTGCATAATTAAAAAAAAGTTCTTCACTCAACATCTTCTCTAACATTTTTTATAGAATCCAGATAACTATTAGCCTGCTCTTCAGGAACTCTCATAACAACAACTTTATTTGAAACAATAACATAGTCACCTAATTTAATATCATCAGTAAAAATTTTTGCATCTCTTTTTTCAGCAACATAATCAACAATACAACTTCCATCTTCTTTAATTTCAATTATTTTGCCTGGAATTGCTAAACACATATTACTTATAGAAAATTTTCAAAATTTTTATATCTTTACCTTCAATTACTTCTGGAACACTTCCACACTTCGGACAATCATATATAACTAAATCATGCAACCTCTCTCGAACATTAGCCTTACCTTCATAACCACAATCACATTTTACTTTTGAGGATTTCTCAATAACTTCAACATCAAAATTAACTCTCTCCAAAATATGCTCTTTCAAATGACAAGCCTCAATTCCTGCTAACTCTCCAACTTCTAATTTAACCAATTCAACATTTTCAATATTTTCAATGTTTTTCAAAATAGCTTCAATAAAAGAATGTTCATGCATAATTAAAAAAAATCGAAGAGTTTTTAATTTTTATTGCATCGCACCCAAGGCGAGGGGAACCGAGCCAAATAATATAACCGAGCGAAGCGAGTGAATTTTTATAATTTCTAAGAGAAATAATTTTTAAAAAAACTACTTTAATTCGTCTATATCTTTATTCTTAGAAATTTCTTTCTTCAAAACCTGAATATCTCTCTTTAGGATATATCGATATAATTCAGATTTCATATTTCCAGTAACAGACTTAATTTTATTTTCAACATGAGAAGCTAATTTCTTTAATCCCAACTCACGATAAAGAGGCACTAAAATCTGGGCAATATAAGACCATCTTTTCTTTTTCTTGATTAGTTTCTCTTTACTTAATTTTTTCAGTTTATTATAACTTTCTGGAAATAAATCATCTAAATTACTTAATTCATCTGAAAAAAGAACATACAATAAACCAATATCTTGTGTTATGTAATTTAATCTTTTTTTATGAAAATACTCCCAATCCTTCAAATACATTTTTTCATTTGAATTCCATCTTCTTTCCCAAGACATTCCATCGACTAAAAAAGTTACTCTATGACCAAATAACCTTCTCAAAACATCTAAATGAACTTCACAATCTTCATATACATCATGTAAAAAACCTGCACAGATTTCCTCTGCCCCTCTTTTCCATTTTGCTAAAAGAAATCCTGCATAAGCAGGATGCATAAAATAAGGGTGTTCTGTACCATCAAGTTTTTGCCCTTTATGTGAATTTTCTGCAAATTTATATGCTTTTTTTAGTAACTCCTTCTCTTGCTTTGAAAAATCCTTTCTTAACTTAAATATCTTTAATAAATAATTTTCCATGAATTCAATTCCCAATCAATTCCCTTAAATTTTTCTCAGGATTTTTTGACTTTGTAATTCCAGAAGAAAGTGCAATTCCTTTTGCTCCAAGTTTCATTGCAATATCTAAATCTTCATTTGTTTTTATTCCTGCTCCAACAATAAAATCATACTTTAACTTTTTAGAAATATTTTTTATTAATTCAGGTTTTGCTTTTGACACAGAAACATTTCCTCCAACTAATTCAGGTGGCTCGTAAACTAAATAATCTGGTTTTAATTTTTTAATCTTAATTGCTTCATTTAATGAACCTGCAAAAATTAATACCTTCAATCCAACTTCCCTGCATCTTTTAGATGTCTTCTTAATTACTTCATATGAAAGTTTATGCTCTGAATGATTCAAAAAAACACCTTTAGCCCCATTCGCCTTCACTGCCTCCGGCAAAACAAAACCAGTATTTCTTCCAACCTCTTGATAATCAACATGCTCAACATAAACAGGATTCTTAACTTTTCTAGAAACCCCAAAAACATCAGTTGCCTGCACACCAATAATTATTTTCTTATCTACTTTCTCAATTTTTCTAACAAGTTCAAGAACTTTTTTACCTTGCTGATATGTCTTTAAATTAATTATAATTACTGGTTTTTGATTTTTCATTTTATATTTATTTTATCCTCAAACCCAAAGGGTTTGAATTTTCATTCTTTCACCAAACTATGTCTCAACTTCCTCTTTTTGAATTTAATTTCCTTTTCAACTTTATTCTTGACAACTTTTTTAATTTCCTCATTAAAAATTATTTTTCTTAATTTTTTTGCAACACTCAAAGGATTTCTACTTTGCCAAACATTTCTTCCAATAGCAACACCAGAAGCTCCAACAGAAACTGCTTCTTTAATTTCATTTAACAAATCTTTTTGATTTTTTTTATGCCCACCTGCAACAACAACATTAGCTCGACCTGCAGACTCAACAGCCCACTTTAAATCATTCTTCTTTCCAGTTGATTGAATTTTTATTACATCTGCTCCAATCTCAAGCCCAATTCTTGCTGCATAAGCCATTAAATCTTTTTCCTTTTTTCCTTTAACACTTTTTCCACGAGGATAAATCCACGCAATAACAGGAAGCCCTTTTTTATGTGCCTCTCTTTGTATTTCTTCAAACTCCAAAAACATTTTCATTTCATATTCACTTCCAGGATAAATAGTATAACCAACAGCACAAGCTCCAAGTTCAATTGCCTCATCAACAGTACAAAGCGATTTTGAAAGCGGCTCACCATTAAACAAATTCGTCTTTCCATTCAACTTAACAATTAATGGAACTTTACTCGCTTTTATTTTTTCATTATATTTTTCAATAATTCCTTTTTGCAAAATAAGCGCAGTAAATTTTCCATTCTTTGCAATATCAATTATAAATTCAGGATTTACATTTTGGGAATTAAAATCAGTCGGTCCGTGCTCAAGCCCCTGATCATACGCTAAAAACATAAACTTGCCTTTTCGAGAAATTCTTCTCAAATTAATTTTCTTTCTCAAAAAACTCATAGCAATTTCATCCTTAATAATTTATTTTTAGCTCCAAAATATTTTATAAC
>CAZWYG010000024.1:2906-6675 GCA_964638105.1 Candidatus Woesearchaeota archaeon | reverse complement strand
AGTGATGTTGAAAAATATAAATTACAGGATTTAACAGAAGATTATCTTGATTCTAAAATTTCTTCTTCAAGATTAAGAATGGAAGTAATAAAGAAAAGTATTCCAGAGGGCATAACTATTCTGGATGAAGGAGATGAAAGTAATACTGAGTTTAGTGAAGAGAATATGAGGATCGCAATTCTTGAGATGCAGCCTCTTTTTGATGAGAGTCAAGTTGGGAAAAGTTTGGATAATAGTTTTGATATGATAGAAGAGAGGGGTCTTGAAATTGATAGTAATTTTTATGTTGTTGAGATTGTTTACTCTGATGGAGCAAGAAAAAGATTTTCAATTGTTGAGAGGAATTTTAATTCACAGCTTGATAAAACCGATGGAGGTTTTTTTGTAGAAGTTATACCAAAAGAAGTTGTGAGCAGTGCTTCGGAGATATCTGTAACAAATAGAAATTATGATGTTGTGAAAGAAGATCCTGTTTTTTCTTTTGGCTCTGATACAAAAAAAATATTTTACTTTTTTGAAGATGATTTGGAGATTAATGAATTAAAGGAAATAAAATCAAATTATGTTTTGCCTTCTTTGGAAGATTCAACAACAGGTTCTATTACTGGATATTTTCTGTATGATTTTAATGGAGTTTCTTATTTGTGGTATGTTCTTGGAGGAATTTTATTTTTTGGTATTGTAGGTTATTTTTTTTACAGAAGGAAAAATAATTTTTCTGATTCTTACTTTGCTTTATTGGGAAAATTGAGAACAATATCTGAATCTGTTGGTAAGAGCAATTCTGAAGAATTGAAAAAAGAATATACTTCAATAAAGGCTTCTTATAATTCTCTTTCTCCTGAAGAAAAAAGTGATATGTATCCAAAGATTGAATCTTTGCGAGATAAGATTTTATTTTTGAAAATGGAAGAAGGAATTGTTCAATTTAAAAAAACTCCTGATAAGAATTTGTTTTTGAAATTAGAGAAAACTTATAATTCTCTTTCAGAGAAAAATAAAAAGAAAATTGGAAAAATTTTTATGCAGATTAAAAGTGACCTTGAATTAAAAGAACTTGGAATTAGTGAGAAACTTGAAAAGGCAGATAAAGAATCTGATGTAGGGTATTCTGGACAAGTAGAAAATTTTGAAACAAAAGAAGGGGATGTAAAAAAGGAAAATTTAGAGGAAGGAAAAAATGAAAGTAAAATCTAAGCAAATTTCTAAGAAATTTTCATTCGTCCAAAATTTCAGTTTTGAACGAGAGATTTTTCATTCATTCTTTAAAATTAAAGAGGTTTTAAGAGAATGAAAGCAAATAAAATTTTGATTTTGATTTTTGTATTAATTCTTTTTATTTCAATTATCTCTTCATATGGATCTTCTGGAATTTTTCTTGGAGAAGGGAAAAATAAAATTTCATTTAATTTAACAGAACCTTTTTATGTAAACACTTTTGTTAAATTAAATCCAGATATAGAGGCTGTTTCTTTTTTTGAAGGAAATAAAACTATTGGATATATAAATTTTGCAGGAGGAATTGGTGAAAATTTCGTAATAAAACAAGGAGTGAATTATGAAATTTTTATGAGAGAAGATGCAACAATTATTTTTCCGTAGTGAGATTAAGTTAATGATGATTTTTTTAATTGCAGCTTTTGCTTTGCCTTTTTTTTCTGCTGCACATTATATTGTTGGACTTGCGAATAATGCTATTGATGGAAGAAGCTCAAATGATTTAGATGTTGTATTGTGGAATCCTGTTAATGGAATTTCAGATAATTTGACAGACACTATTGGAGTTAATGGAAACTCTGGAACACCTAATTTTTATTTAATTGATTGCGAGGGGCTTAACACACCTTGCGATATTGGAGACACAATTAATGTTAAAGTCTCTTCTTCGCCTTTTAGTGAGGCTGTTTCAGTGGTTGTTACTGGAGCTGGTTATGATGTTGAACCAAATATAACATTGAATAGTTTGCCTTATTTCACATCTCTTATTGTTGATGATTCTTTTACTCCTCCAACTTTTGCTGCAAATGAAATAGATTTACTTGCAAATTCCACGCAACAAGTTTTTTGCGAGGCAGTTGTAAATGAATTTGATGGAAGTAGTTTGCAAAATATTTCAGGAGAATTTTTCAAGACAGGAGATTCTTTTTTTGGAGATAGTGATGACAATAATTTACATTATACAAATAATTCTTGTTTCTTGAATGAATCTTATGGAAATGAGACAGAGTCGCAGGTTGTATGTTCCTTCTGGGTTTTGTATAATGCTCATGCAGGAGAATGGAATTGCACAATTACTGCAGAGGATAATTTATCTGTAGAAGGTGGAGGTTATGACACTACAAATGTTAATGAGTTGTTGTCGATTGGTGTTCAGGATTCTGCTGATTTTGGTTTCTTGGATCTTCAAACAGTTTCTCCTGAAGTTATAATTAATATAACTAATTTTGGAAATGTCGCAATCAATTTAAGTCTTTCAGGTTATGGAGGAGTTGAGGAAGATAATTATTCAATGGTTTGTTCAAATGGAAATATTTCTATTGGATATAAAAAGTATAATCTAAGTTCTTCTACACCAGGGAATCTTAGTTTTGGAGAATTTGAAGATACTTATTTAAATCTGACTTCCTTTCCAACAACAAGGGCTTTTAATTTAAATTATCGACAGAATGAATCATTTAATGAGGCAATTAATTCAACTTATTGGAGAATTTATGTTCCTTCGGGAGTTTCAGGAACTTGTTCAGGTAATATTGTTTTTCAAGCTGTTGTTGGAGCAGAAGAATAATAATTAAAATGAAAAGAATTTACTTATATAAAAAAGGAGAAAAGAAAATATGAACTTTTTATTTCTAGTATCGGCAATAATTTCTTTAGGAATTGTTAGTCTTTTGTTAGTGCAGTTTTTTAGATTAAGAAAAAATGAACTTCTTTTAAAAATTGTTTCTTATTTTTCAACAACAGGAATTTTGTATTTGTTAATTGCAATTTTTTCTTTTTTTTGGTTTTTTGGTTTTTCTGAATTTTCTACGAGCGACTTTTTGATTATTTATTCATTTGTTATTCTTCTGCAAAGCATAGTTTTTTTTAGAATAATTTCTCTTATTTCAAGAAATAAAAAAATACTTTACTTTTTGTTTTTTTACTTTATTACTTTTATTTCTTTTTTTTATTCATGGATGCTTTTTCTTAATCTACTTATTATAATCTCATTTTTACTTTGCTTTTTGTTTTTAATGGACCTTTCTCTTAGGACAGATGTTTATAATAAGGTGGGTTATATTGGAATTTTTTATTCACTTCTTGGAGTTGTTTTTCAATTGTTTTATGTTTTAGGCTTTGAGCATCTTTTTCTTTTTAGTACAATTCTTGAATTTGTTTTTTTTGTTTTAGGTTTTATTTTGTTAAAAAATTTATATTCAAATCCCCCTGTTTCTGAAAAGGTTGTTAGTTTTAGGAAGAAATCTTATTTTTTTCAAATTTTTGGGCATCTTGTTTTTATTGTTGTTTTAGTGAATCTTGTTTTTATTGGAACTATTGCGATTCATGAATTTGGGCATTTTACTGTGGCTAAATTAGTAGGTTGCGATGCAGGAGAGATTGTCTATAAAAGTGGTTATTTTCATACTGAAGTTTTGTGTCCTGATTCTTCGAAAAATATTTGGGTTTTGCTTGGAGGAATTCTTTCTCCTTTTATAATTGCATTTTTTTTCTTTTTTTCAGGAGCGAAATTTGTAAAAGATATAGCAATTCTTATATTTGGATTTAATTT
>CAZWYG010000024.1:0-2896 GCA_964638105.1 Candidatus Woesearchaeota archaeon | reverse complement strand
AAATCGATCCAATCCGAAAAGGTGTCTTAGTGGTTAATTTTCTTTCTGTTTCAAGAGATTTATCTGATTTGGGGTTTTCAAGGAATATAGTTTTATTGTCTGTTTTTCTTGGGGTTTTATTTTTTATTCTAGGAATGATAATTATAACAAAGTCAAAAATTGAAGATGAAATTTATCCTTTATTTTCAGATGTTAAATCTTCTTTATCATCTTAATAATCGTATGAGCCAAACAAAAAAATCAAGGACGATCCTAGTCGGGAGCATCTTTTTTCTAGTAGCACTTATGATTGGAGGGATAATATTTTTTTATAATTATAAAGGAAATTTTTCAATTACTGGTTTTGGTATTTTTGATGGAAAGGATGATAAGAATTTAGATGAAAAATTAGAAGGAATAGATAATTCAAATGAAAGTTTGGATTCTTTTAATGATTCAGAGCTTTTTGCAGATGATTCTTCACAGGACAATAAAAATATTATTGTAATAAATACAAGAAATATAACTAGAGGTAGAGGGGGTGGAGGAGACTCGATTATAACTGAGTTTCCTAATGAAAGCAATGATGCAATTGAAGAAGTAATAAATAAGAACGAATCTTTTGATGAAGGAGAGTATAATAATACTTTTTATAATTCAACAAATGGTTCTGTCCAAGTTAATTCTAGTGATGTTGTTGGTTTTTATTTGAGCCCAATTTTTGATGCAGGAAATGTCGCAGAGTGGATTAATATTTCTTGGTATGGAAATGTTAATTTGACTGTTAGAAGCTGTGATGATTCTAATTGTGAAAATGATTTTTGGAATGAAACTTATACTGGTTTTTTTGCTAATTTGAATCTTGAGGAAAATAGGTATTTTCAGTATAGGGTTGATTTTTATGAGTCCAATGAAACTTCTATTCTTTATAATGTCACATTTAATTATAGAATTGTTGATTTGATTTCCCCTTTGGTAATTTTGATTTCTCCAGGGGATTCTACTGGTTTTGGAAAAGGAGAGGTTAAATTTAGTTTTAATGTAAGTGATGAAAATTTAATTGATAGGTGTGATTTGATTATCAATGACGAGGTGTATGATGTTTTTTATAATCCTGCAAGAGATGTTACTCAGGAATTTACTTTATCTAAAATGAAATTTGGGAATTATTATTGGAGTTTAAATTGTGTTGATTCTTTTGGAAATTCTAGAATTAGTGAGACACGTAAAGTAAGTGTTGTTCATTTTTCAGGATATTCAGGAAAGACAACTGATTTTTCAAAAGTTAAGATGAACAAGATTAAGGATTTTACTCTTGATAAGCCAGGGTTTGGAAAGATTAAATTTTTAGAAGATATTGATTTATCTAGTGGGGCAGATATTGATTCTTATGTTGAGATTGGGTATAATATAATTTCAGTTGATTCAGAGAATATTCCTGAGTTGAATAAATCAGCGAACTTGACTTTTTATGGTTTGTCTTATGAAAATCCTTTTATTCTCAAGAATGGGGAACCTTGTTTAGATTGTATTGTTCTTGGTTATGATGAAAATGGGTTGGTTTTTAGTGTGGGTTCTTTTAGTAATTATTCTGTAAGTGAAAACTCTAGACTTGATATTTGGGATGATACAGACAATACTAGGAGTTATGGAGGAAATATAAGTTTTTATGCGAATTATAGCAAGGTTGCTGATGGGTTGACTGTTCCTGGTTCATCTTGTAATATTGATGTTGGTGAAGGGTTTGTGTCAATGGATTATAATGCTAGTTCGAATTTGTATGAGTATTACAAAGTTTTGGGAACAGGAATTCATTCTTTTGAGATTTCTTGTTCTGCAGCTGGTTATACTACTTTTGATTTAACTGATTCTGCAAGTATTGATAGTTTTGAGTCTGATCCAAATGGGGCACAGGTTGAGTTTGTTAAATCTTCAAGAGGAAATGTAGCTGAGCCTGATAATTCTTCTTCAAATGCAGGAAATATAACTGAATTGACTATTTATGGTGATTCAATTACTCAATCTTGGCAAGGTTATTATGGAGATGTAACTGGTGTAATTGAGTTAACTGATTCAAGTGATAATGTTTTTTACAATTGGAGTGCACTTTCTCCAAAAGGAGAAGTTTATTCCACTAGATTTTTTGATATTAATTTTGCTTCAATTGGTTGTGCAGATGAAGCAACAATTTCTTTTGAAGAATCTTCTATGGGACAAAATTCAAGTGATGTTGATAGTTTGTCAAGCACATTTAATGAAACAAATCATCCTCAATTTTATGTTGGGCATACACAGATAATCTCTAATTCATGCAATTCCACAAATATTTATGATTCTTCTGGTGCGCAGAGTAGTTTATTTTTTGAGGTTGTTTTAGCTGACGACGCCTTGCATACAGTCTATGTTTCAATTCTTGAGCAAGATGCACAAGGTTTTGATTCTGAAACACATGATTTTGAAATGATTGTTCCTGAAGATGGTCATGGCACAGATACTGCAGTTACTGTTTATTATTTTTATTTGGAGGTTCAATAACGATATAAATATTTTTAAAGAAATTCCTTATTCTATTTTAAGAGGACAAAAGGAGATGAAAAAGATATTCAAGAAGAAAATTATTTTGTTTTTAGGGGTTTTTTTAATTTTAATTCTCACAACTTTTATACAATCTTCTGATTTTTTTGAAAAATCTTTAGATAAACATTTAGGAATAATTCCTATTTCATCTGCAGAGCATTTGAATTCAGAGAGAAATTTTATAGATGATGTTTATTCCTTGGTAAATCAAAGAGATGATGTTTTTGCTTTTATTCCTGAAGGAAATTATTTGAGAGTTAGTTTTGAGAAAAATCTTACAAATAAAAATGATATAACAATTTATGCAAAGAGCGAGGATAATGCAAGTGTTGAAGTTTAT
>CAZWYG010000023.1:0-6711 GCA_964638105.1 Candidatus Woesearchaeota archaeon | reverse complement strand
ATTTGTTGCTGTGATGGGTCCTAGTGGTTCAGGGAAGAGTACATGTATGAATATGATTGGAAGTTTGGATATTCCAACAAAAGGACAAATTTATCTCGACGGAGAGGATATTTCTTATTTGAGTGAATCTGATTTGGCAGAGATACGTGGAATGAAAATTGGTTTTATTTTTCAGCAATTTAATTTGATTCCTAATTTGACTGTTAAAGAAAATATTATGCTTGCAATGGATTTTCAGGGTGTTGGACAAAGAGAGAGGATTGAAGTTGCAGAGGAGCTTTGTGAAAAAGTTGGGCTTGGGGACAGAATGGATTTTTATCCAAATCAGCTTTCAGGTGGACAGCAACAAAGAGTTGCGATTGCGAGAAGTTTGGCAAATAATCCAGAGGTTATTCTAGCTGACGAGCCTACTGGGAATTTAGATACAAAAACAGGAGATAGAGTTATTAATTTTCTTGAGCAGTTGAACAAAGAAGGAAAGACAATAGTTATGGTAACTCACGATCCTAATTTAGCAAAAGCACATGCTAATATTGTTTATTGGTTAAAGGATGGGAAAATTAATAAAATAACAAGAAAGAAAAAATAAATCTAAAAAATAATTAATTACTGAGCTTCTTCAGCTGGTTTTGCTTCTTCAGTTGTTTCTGATTTCGCAGTCTCGCTTGGTGCAGGAGCTTCTGCAGGCGTTTCAGCTGGTTCTTCAGTAGCAGGAATAGCCGCAGGTTCCTCAGTTGGTGTTTCAACTGGTGTTTCTGCTGGAGCTTCAGTAGGTTGTGCTGATTCAGTTTCTGGTGAATCAATTGTTGTTGCTTCTGATTTTGCTTCTTCAGTTGTTTCTGATTCAGCAGGTGCACTTGGTGCAGGAGCTTCAGTTGCTTCTTGCATTGCTTGTGCCTCAGAATCTTGTTGTGTTTCTTCTTCTGTCATTTTAAACCTCAATTTAATTATAATAGAAAAATCAAAATTATTTTTAAAGTTTTGTATTCTTGATATTTTTATTCGAATAATTTAAAACCTCTTTTATCTATCAAGTTCATGGAAGATATTGAAGAGGTTGAAGAAAAGACAGGTTGGGTGAAGAAATTAATTTCATTTTTACTCTTGGTTTTGGTTTTTGGATTATTAGTTATTTATTGGTTTAATCCTTTTGCTTATGGAAATTTTGGCTCGTCAGGTAATTCTAATTTTAATTTAAATAATTCAACAGCAGGAATGCAGTTTTATGAGAATATGAGATATCCTGATTCTAAAATTTCATATAAAATTACTGATTGCCCTTTGCAAAAGAAAGATGACATGCAGCGCGCTTTTGAGATTATGGAGAATAAAACTATTTTAGAGTTTTATGAAGTTGATTCTGATGAAGAGATTTCTGTTACGTGTGATAGTAATGTAAAAATGAATGGAGAGTTGTTTATTGCTGGAGAGGGTGGACCAGAGAATATAGTTCAATCTGGGAATTTCAATATAATTTTTAATGGAATGATTTTACTTATTCGCGATTCACAGTGTAGAGAACCAAATGTCGCGATACACGAGCTTTTGCACGCACTTGGTTTTGAGCATTCAAAAAATCCAGATAATATAATGTATAATATTAGTAATTGCAATCAGAAAATTGGTAATGACACGATTTCATTTATTAATGAGATTTATTCTATTGAGAGTTTACCTGACTTGGTTTTAGAAAATGTTTCTGCAAGAACTCATAAAATTTATCTTGATTTTAATGCAAGTATAAAGAATAATGGATTTGTTTATTCAGATAAAGGTTCATTTGATATTTATGTTGATGGAAAATTTTTGAAAAGTTTTGATGTTGATAAATTAGAAGTTGGAAGTGGGAGAACTCTTTCTGTTGTAAATATTCCTCTTCTTGATTTGAATGTTAAGAAAGTTAGCTTTGTTCTGAATTATTCTGGTTTTGAGCTTGATAAAAAAAATAATGAAATAGAATTAAATGTGGGCAATTAATTATCTAAGTCGAAATCATCAATAGCCTCTGAAAGAGAGTCCTCGTCTTCGAAGTCAAATTCGTTTACCATTTTCTCTTTTTAAGATTCCTTGAATCTTAATTTTCTTATATTTATTATATTTTTAAATATTTCTATAATTTTATTCCATCTTTTTTATCTTTTTTATTTATAAGAATTATTGTTTTTTAACATAAATTTTGAAATATATCTAAATTGTAAAGTTTTTATATATAGGAATTTTTTTTATTTATGGATTATTATTCAATGTCAAAAGAGGCTGTTGTAAAAGAGTTTAATTCTTCTGTTGAAAATGGTTTATCTAATGAAAAAGCTAAATTTTTGTTAAAGAAATTTGGTAAGAATGTAATAAAAAAAACTGCTAAATTTTCAGGGCTTAAGATTTTTCTTGAGCAGTTTAATTCTTTTTTAATTTATATTCTTTTATTCTCGGCAATTCTGATGTTTGTTATTGGAAGTTATCTTGATGCAGGAGTTATTTTTGCTGTATTAATTGTCAATTCTTTTATTGGATTTTTTCAACAGTATAAAAGTGAAAAGGCAATTGCTGGTTTGAAAAAAATGCTTGTTGATTATGTTACTGTTGTTCGTAATTCTGTTCACAAGAAAATTCCTTCGACAGAATTGGTTGTTGGTGATGTTATTATTTTGAATTCAGGTGCTAAAATTAATGCTGATTGCAGAATTCTTGAGTCTTCGAACTTGCAGACAAATGAGGCAATTCTTACTGGAGAGAGTATGCCTGTTAATAAAATAAGTTCGAAGATTAAATTAGGCACTTCACTTGCTGAGCGTTCGAATATGCTTTATACTGGTACGCAGGTTGTTCGCGGTTCTGGAAAGGCTATTGTTGTTTCAACAGGAATGCAAACAGAGTTTGGAAAAATAGCTTCGAAGTTACAAGAAATAAAAGTTCAAAAGTCACCTATGCAAGAAAATGTGGACAAATTTTCAAAGCAATTAGGAATTATTATTCTTGTGATTGTTGCGTGTTTATTTTTGCTTGAGCTTTCAAAAGGAATGGGTTTTTTTGATATTTTTCTCGAGGCTGTTACTCTTGCGATTGGCGCGATTCCAGAAGGTTTGCCTGCTGTTATGGCTATTGCATTTTCTATTTCAGCTATTATAATGTCAAAGAAAAAAGTTGTCATAAGAAAACTTCCAGCTGTTGAAAGTCTTGGAAGTGTTACAACAATTTGTTCTGATAAAACAGGCACAATTACTGAGGAGAAAATGCGGGTTCAGGAAATTTTTTCCCAAAATAATTTTTATTCTGTTAAAGGAAATTCTATTAATTTTAATAATAAGAAAATAAATTTTAAGTCTGATAAGAATCTGTCTTTGTTATTGAAGACTTCTGTTCTTTGCAATAATGCACGCTTTGAAAAAATCGGCAAGGAAGTAACTTATATTGGAGATCCAACTGAAGAATCTTTGGTTCGTTTTGGTTTTGAGTTAGATGTTAATAGAAAGAAACTTACTGAAGCTGAACCAAGAATTAAGGAGTTTGAGTTTGATTCTTCTAGGAAAATGATGTCAATTCTGCGAGATTCAGGTATAACAAAAACTCTTTATTCAAAAGGTGCTCCTGAAAAAATATTAAAGAAATGTTCTTTTGAGATTAAGTCTGGTGAGATTGTTAAGTTAAATCAAAAACGTAAAAATGAATTATTGAGAGAGGTTTCATTGATGGAGAAAAAAGCCTTGAGGGTTTTGGGTTTTGCATATAAGAGTTTTGGGAAAGAGAGTTCTGTTGGTGCTGTTTCTGAAGAGGGTTTAATTTTTTTAGGTTTTATTGGAATGATTGATCCTCCTCGTGATGGTGTTCGTGAAGCGATTAAGAAATGTAAGGATGCTGGGATTAAAGTTAAGATGATTACAGGGGATTCTGCTTTGACAGCTTCGGCAATTGCTCATAGTGTTGGAATTGAAGGGGATGTTATTAGTCAGGAAGAATTAGTTAAACTTTCTGATGAAGAATTAAAAAAATGTTTTGATAAAGTTTCTATTTTTGCAAGAGTTACACCTGAACAGAAATTGAGAATTTCAAAACTTTTGCAAGAGATGGGAGAAATTGTTGCGATTACTGGCGACGGTGTTAATGATGTTCTTGCTTTGAAATCTGCAGATGTTGGAATTGCAATGGGTGTGCGTGGTTCAGATGTTTCTCGCGAGGTTTCAGATATTGTTCTTCTTGATGATAATTTTAAATCAATTGTCGAGGGTGTGAGAGAGGGACGAAGGACTTATGATAATATTAAGAAATTTATAAAATATATGCTTTCTGTTAATTTTGATACAATTCTTCTTGTTGGTTTGCTTTCTTTTTTTGGTTATCCTTTGCCGATTTTGCCTTTGCAAATTTTATGGAAAAATATTGTTACTGATTCTTTTCCTGCATTGACTCTTGTTTTTGAAAAAGATGATTCTGTTATGAAATCGAAACCTCGAAGGGAGAAGAGTTTGCTTAATGGAATTTGGAAATTTGTTATTTTTGGAGGGTTGATGAATTTTTTTGCTTGTATGATTGTTTATTTTATTGGGATGAATAATGGCTCTGATCTTTCTCATATTCGTACTATGGTTGTTACAACTGGTATTGTTTTTGAATTGCTTTTTGTTTATACTTGTAGGAGTGATAAGCCTTTGACAAGAATTGGGATTTTCTCGAATAAGTGGTTGAATTATGCGATTCTTTTGGGCTTGGCTTTGCATTTTGCTCTTTTGTATTCTCCACTTGGGATTTTGTTTGATGTAGTTGCCTTGGGTATTAAGGAATGGATGATTATAATTCCTCTTGGAGTTTCTGGTTTGATTATTGCAGAGGCTGTTAAGTATTTTAAGAAACCTTTGAAAAAAGATTAAATTTATTCTAACTGATGAATGCGTGCTATAGAATAATCTATACTATCTTTTCTTCCCTGAAAATAAAAATTAATCTTATCTTTATCTAAATATTCTTTTAGTCCTTGAGATTCTGCAGTGAGCATTTGAGTAATCTCTTTTTGTTTAGCTTGTTTTCCTAAAAGATAAATTGGTGTTGCCATTATTCCTAAAGAAATAAGAACTGCTGGTATAATGAATAATTTGTTTCTAAAAAATTTATTTGATAGTTCTTTACTCATTCATTTTTTCTGTTTTTTTTCTTTATAATTATTATTGTGATGAAACATAAATCTTAAAAACAAGAAGTTTGTAGGATAGTTATCCCTCCATAGCTCATGAAGGACACCTACGGTTTCCTTCTCCTGACCTCGCTTGAACTTTTCAAGTTTGTCTTCGAAAGGGAATCCGCGAAATCACTCGCACACACTTTCCCTAAGGAAAAGTCCTCGCAGGGGCGGTTCGCTATGTAGTGATAATCCCTCCATAGCTCAGCGGTTAGAGCGCCTGGCTGTAGAATAGGGTGGATATTCGATTATATTCATCGAAATTAAATGAAACCTGAGAAGTCAGCTCCTAGACTGCTATGCAGTTCCCGGGAGATCCCCAGTTCGAATCTGGGTGGGGGGATAATAGGGGATTGAAAAATCCCCTTCATAATTTTTTATTTTGAAAATGGAAAAAGAGATAAAAATATGTCCAAAGTGTGGAAGTACAAATATTGGTTCAGAAGGATTTGACTCTTTCGTCTATGATTTTTGCATGGATTGTGGGTTTCAGGGAAGATATAGTAAGATAAATAAAAAAGAAGCAATAATCAAAACGTTTCCAAAAGTCAAATCATCTGAACTTAAAAAAATTCAAAAAGAATTTTGTAGTAAAAAATCTAGTTAGAAATTCGAGCGAGTTCGAGAGTCGCGGGGGGATAATTATAAAAATACTTTTTTGTTAATTAAATATGGGAAAGAGGGTGAAGAAAAATCAAAAAACTTTTTGGATAATATTTCTTATAATAGTTGCTTTAATTTTAATCTATTTCTATAATAATCCTATTAATTTTATAAAAATAAATAATAAAGAATTAACTTTGGCAGAGGTAGTAGATAATATTGAACAATATAAAAATAAAGAAGTAACTTTTATTGCTACAAATAATTATGAATTAATTTCTGGAAAATATGATTTATTAAGCTCAAGAAAAGATGGAAGTACAGTAAAAATTGATTATGATTATAAAAGGGAAATAAAAGTTTGGGAATGTAAAGTTGCGGAGGTTACAGGGATAATTAGAGTTAGAGGTTATGAATCAGGATTAGAATCTGCTAATAATCCACAATATTATTTAGAAATAAGTGAATTTATTTGTTTAGGGAATTAAACCAAATTAAAAATTCTTCTCATAAATGAACACTTTTAATCGGTTCAGGAGACTTCTTTTAAGTGACAACAATAAAAAGATTTAAATAGTATTTTTTGAATAGAGAGTTATGGTAGTTGACTCCAGAAAAGGCAGTAACAATGAGGTAGTACTCGATTTTGCAAAAGCCTGTAATTCAAGTAAGTATATGACTCGGGCTGAACGGGAATTATTGGGAGTAAAAAAAATTCAGAAGAAGGTAATGGGTGCTAATTATTTTCTTAGATTTTTAGGAAATGGTGTAGGCAGAGCTGTTAGAAGCTCTACTGAACTGGCTAATTTATTTTTAGAAGAGGGGCTTGTTACTTCATTAGATGATGGTTTAGATGCAATTCGTTCTTTTGGAGATAAGGTTGAATTTGCTTATAAAAAAACTGAATGTGGACATGTCGCTAGAGCATTAGAATTTACCAA
>CAZWYG010000022.1:0-7437 GCA_964638105.1 Candidatus Woesearchaeota archaeon | reverse complement strand
TTCATTTTATTTTTCTCAATTTACTCAAGTAAATTCTCTTCTCCTTTCTTATTTTGTAAAATAAAAATCCGATTACGGCAATAACAAGCACATAAGCAAGCCACATATATGAAAAACTGCTTCCAATAGCTTCAAGGGTTGAACTCATTTCAAATGTTTTCTTCCCTTCATAAAAAACTCTTCCTGTTATGATATACTTACCAACACTTTTAGGAGTAAAATAAAAATCAAATTCATTGACACTAGAAATCGGAACTTTCAAAATCTCACTCTCAAGAAGATCAACAATCTTTCCATCTTTAGTTACTTGTCCTCTAAAACGAGCCTCAATTTCTTTTTCACCTGTGTTCTTGAAATTAGCCTTAATTATCGTAGTATCTCCTACATTAACATGACCAGGAGTAAGTATACTCAATAAAATTGCATTTGCACTCAAGGCCCCATGTTCTAAAATATCAAAAGTAAAAGTTCCTGAATAAAGACAATCAGGCACATAAGCATCTGACCAATACTGACCAGTTGAAAAACCAGCAGAATTAAATCTAAACTCAAGTTGTCTTTCTGTCGAAGGCAAAATCTCATTCCCAATAAAACTCTCTGAATTAACAACACTAATCTTATCAAAATCCCAAACATCAAGTGAAACATCTGGCTTTAAACGAACATTACCTTCATTAGTAACATTCATCACCAAAATAACATCATCCCCCTCTTCAGCAGAAGAAATCCTCACATCAGAAACACTACACCTTATTATTTCAACATCAGTAACTCCAACACTAATTGCCAAATCCAAAGTAGATTTTATTGTTCCAACAGCATGCTCTTCAATTGATTCTGGAGAATTACCCATTTCAAATCTAAGAAAACCAGTATAATCCCCATTAGGGATATCTATAGAAGGAGAAATAGAAAGCTTCAAAGGATAAGGATTGTTTTTTGATACAGTAAAATTTTGTCCAGAATAATTAATCCAATCAGCGATATCTCCTCGTGGTTTTAAATGAACCATAATAGGTTCATTAGAATCAGCAGAGACAATAATTATTCTTTCAGCATATCCTCCTCGTAAAACATCACTAAAAGTAGCTCTTGCAGGACTTATTCCAATATTAGCAGCACAAATCAAATTAGAAAATAAAACTAATAAAATCCCTGCTAGTAAAACCATTCTCATTTGTTTTTTGTTTTTTCTCTCCATTTTTCTCTCTGTTTTTTTTCTTGAAAATAAAAAAAAGGTATAAAATAAAAATAAAATATGTTTACTCTAGCTCTACGTAAAAGTAATAGGTAGTCTCATCTGTATTGCCAGAGTGTCCGTCATCAAGCACAAGCATTTCAAAGTCATGGTCTGCACCATCAAAACCATTCACACTTGTATCTTCTAATATTGAAGCAAAGACAAGAGCTGAAGTATCCCACAAGACAACTTCTTCAAAACTTCCATCAGTACTTGAATTTGATGAATCAAATAATTGAACACTACTACAATTATTCTCAGTAAACTCTATATCATTTGTGTAAAAAGCATCATGGTTTTTTGTTGAAAAAGTCTCATTAAGACCATCAGCATCATTAGCTCCAATATTGAATGTCGTCTCAACTCCTAAACTATCTGCAGTTACATTATAACAAGCAATTGAAGCCCAGGTAATACTACTTGCAGTTGAAGAATAAACTTCACCTTGAGGTTCTGCAAGTGACCAGTTATACATCACATGATCATTTGAATCAGCTAACTGAATTGAACCTGAAACATTACCATAATAACCTTGCCACGACTGAGTTGTAGAATCGCCAATTATTGTAAGTTCAGTTACATTTCCAGCAAGTGCAGTTGCATTTGCAGGATTAGCATTTACAGTAGCAGACGAAGAAGCTCCTTCTGTAGCACTTGAAGCCCCACTAGGAGAAACCGCCAAGACCAATCCACTAAAAGCCAGAATAAACATTAAACCGAAAATTCCTACTAAAAAAATGTTTTTCATAATTTTTTACCTCCTTTCAACTCTATTAAAGAATCAACCCGCTCATAAAGAGGGAAAAGATTTTCCAAAGGAATATTATTAACAAACTTTTCAGAAACAAAAGAATAATCAATTTTTTTATCAAGAGTTTTAGCAAAAGAATCTATTCGTGACTTTAGAGTTTTTGAATTAGAAACTATCAAAAGTTTAGGAATAACAGAAGAATTGTCAATAAAAATTCCATTAATATCTTTTATACTTTCATGCAACTTCCAAAACAATTTTTCAAATGGTTCATGCAATGAAGAATCCTCCATCATCCAAATTCTAAGAATAACTTTATGATAATCTGTAAGATAAATTAGTTTCTTTTTTGAAAAATTATTTGTAAGAGCAGTCAAATAAAGAACCTCTTTTGAAATCCTAAATAAAGTTCTCGGCTTTCCTTTTTCAGATGCACCTGTTTTTTCTTTTAAAACAATTCCTGCTGCATCAAGTAATTTCAATTGCTGACTCATATAAGAAACAGTTGTATTAAGTGATTCAGCAAGCTCAATCGGTGACATGGGTTTCTTTGCTATTAATTTCAAAATATCCCAACGTGGAGAACTAAGAAAATCATCAAACCTCATAGATAAATTCTCAAAAGTTCTATTTAAATGTTTCGTTTACTTAATTAACTATAATTGATTAATTATAAAGAATAAAGTAATAAATATATTATTAAGTCTATTTAATTAAATACTTAACTAGTATAAAGAATCTATTGCAATTCAACGTAAAAATAGTAAGGTGTCGTAGAAGTATCATCCAAATGCCCATCTTCAAGAACCAACATTTCAAAATCATGGTCTTTATTATCAAATCCACTCACACTTGCATTCTCAATAATAGAAGTAAAAATAACAGCATCTCCATCCCATAAAAGAACTTCTTCAAAAATTCCTACAGTGCTTCCACCAGTTGAATCAAATAATTGCGTGCTCATACATTGTCCACTACTAAATTCTATATTATTTGTATAAAAAAGATCGTGACCATTTGCAATACTGAAAGTCTCATTGACACCATCAACATCGTCACTTTCAATACCATATGTGCTTTCCAATGCTAAGCCATCAGTTGTAAAATTAAAACAAGATATTGAAGACCAGTTTACATTATCTGCTGTTGAAGCATAAATCTCACCCTTTGGATTTGCAACAGACCAATTGTAAAAAACATTATCACTTGAATCAGCTAACTGAATTGTACCTGAGACATTACCAAAATAACCTTGCCATGATTGAGTTGTAGTGTAACCAAAAATATTAACTTCTGTAACATTGCCTGCTTGTGCAGGAAGACTTTGCGGATCATCCAATGGTGCTGTCGAACTATTAACAACTTCAACATCTGAAGCCCCATACGGAGAAACAGCTAAGATAAACGATAATAAAAATACCCCAATCAAAAATACAAAAAAATAATTTAGATGCTCTTTTTTCATTTTACTCCCTCCTTTTCAAGAAGATTCAAAACAGCAAGATGTATAAATTGTTTATCAGAAGGATACTTAATTTTATTCATTTTATTTTTCTCTCTAAACTTCTTTATCTCTTTCAACAAATATTCATCAATTCTTACTTTTTTATCTGCCACTTTATTCCCTCATTTTAATGTAGACATTATGTACCCATAAAGTACCCATAGCTTTTAAAGCTTTCTACGAAGAAAATTTATTAGAAAAAATATTTAAATAATAAATAAAGAAATGAATTCAGCAAAACAAAATAATTTTCTTCGGGAGGGAGGGGGTTCAGGGCAAAGGAGGGGAAGAATCTGAATTTATTTCTAAAAAAACAAGAAACTAAAAAACATAAACTTCAACATCTTTTCCCTGAAGAAAAAAATTCTTAAGCTCTGGTGAAATAGAAGAATCTATCTTATTAAAAACATTTTTTGGAATAAGAATTTCTCCATCTGAAAATGAAAGAAGTTCACGATTAAAAGAAGCAAAATCCTTGACCCTAGACATCCCAGTAAAACGAGTCGAGTTAATAACAATTGAAACCTTTGTTTCCAAATGCTTTGCAGCTCTTCTCAACGCCCTTGCAAAATCAAACATCTTTTTCTCTGAATTTTTTTTAGTTGAAGAATAAAATAAAACATAACCAATATTATCTCCTACACTCTTAAAAGAAAATCCATAAGAATCAAACAAATCATCAAGATTAATCAACTTGTCAAATTTAATAAAAATCATACAAGCTTGAAGCTTTGAATAATTTGCAGATTTTAATTTACGAGAAATTTTGCTTGATTTAGAATGAGAAGATTTATTTTTTGAAAATATTTTTTTCAAAATCTTTAACAAAGATTTTCTTACAAAGAAAAAAACTAACAAAAATAAAATAATACCAAATCCAATAAGATAACTACTTGAAGTTAATTCTGTGCTAGTAAAAATGCTTGCTCCAGTAAGTGGAACATTACTAAAACTTTCTCCACCTTCAAAACTTATATTATATATTCCAACAAAATTTAAATCATATTCATAAGTCTCTCCAACAGGAATATTTACATTAACAAAAACATCTTCATGAAAAGATCCATTACTTATATTAAATCCAACAATTCCATCATAAAGAATATTTCCTGAATTCTTAATCAAAAGTTTATTATTTCCAACAGAAACTTCAACAGCTTTATTAGCGTCGACAAAAATCGATTTAGAAACAAAAATATTCCCATAATAAGCATTAATTCTCCACTCTCCTTTAGAAGAATTGTCTCCAAAAAAGTAATTTGTATATTCTCCTGAAACAATATTTTTTTCAAACTCAAGATTATTCACTGGATCAAAAATCTTCAAAAGAATTGTATCATTATCAATTAATTTTTCACTCTGGTCAAGCAAACTAACTCTAAAAGAAAAATTAATTGGAGGAGAAACACTCTCATCTGAATCAATAAAAATTCCAGTCGGCTTTGGAATTATTTTAATCTTAATGCTCTTTTCTCCTGAATTCAAAACATCATCTTTCCAGTTTTTTTCAAAGGCACTAATTTCTAAATTATAATTTCCAGAAGGAATATCATTAGGAAGCGAAAAATTAAAAGAGAAATCCCCTTCACTAGATTCAAAAGATTTCTCAAATAAATCATTTATTGAAACAGTAATCAAACCTTCAAAAGAACCCCCATTTTCTTTTTCTGCATTGCCATTAATAGAAATTTCATCTCCTGGAAAAAAAGAAATATCATTCAATTGATAATCAATATCAATATTATTACTGATTTCGAATTTATTTGTATGCGCCTCTTCATCATCAAAAGAAACAGAAAAATTACAATCTCCTGAAATTGGTGCAGGAAATTCAATTGGAAAATATGATTTCTCATCTTGTTTAACCTCTAGATAATTTTTACTCACAATAAACTTCTCATTTCCACAAATAAGAAATGTCTCAACAAAATCAGAAATTGAAAAATCCTTTTCAATTGAAAAATTAACAAAAATCGGTTCACCTATGTTATAAGTTTCATCAGGTTCACTATAAAAAAGAATAGTTGATTTTGCATACGGAGCAACTAATAAAATCAAAAATAATATTATGAACACCTTTTTCATTTATTAGATAAAAACAAGAAATTTAAAAAACTTTATATGTTTCAAAACTAAATCAAAAAATTTGGCAAAGCCAAATTTCTACTCCTTCATTCCCTCGAGAATATCCCTAAGCCTATCAATATCTCTTGTCATTGAAGATTTCTTTTCAAGTTCCTTTAGAACTTCTATATATCTCTTAACTCTATGCACAAGAGTATCCAAATCTTCTTTAGATGCAAGTGTAGTCATTTTCTCTTTTAACATCTGTGCGTCTTTCATATTCTGCTCAACATTAACTTTTTGCTCCTTAAGTTCAGAATCAAATACATCAATAGCCTGAAATCTTTTCCTCATTTCAACATAAATCGTCTCGACTTTGTCAGTATTAATATTAATTCTCGATTCAACTTTCTTAATATCAATTAACTCTTTTTTTGTCTCTTCACTCAACTTTGCAATCTCCTCAACACCTCTAAAAAATTGTATCTTCCTTTTAGCTTCTTTCAACTCCTCCATTATTTTATCCATTATTGCTTCATTTCCCTCGAGATTCGCATTCAAAGCTTCTATCTTAGCTTCTTGTTTTTGCAACTCAATCATTGTCTTTTCAGGCTGAACAGTATTGACTAAGTCATAAGCTTTCAAGGCCTTTAACTCAACCTCTTGCATAGACTTGTCCCCATCCATAATCATCTGACGCAACTGACCAATATTCTCACTAATTTGATTAAATCTCTCTGCAAAAGATTTCCTTATCTCTCCAAATGCTTCAACACTTGCTTTTATTTTTTCAATCTCTGCTTTAAGAGATTCAACACCTGCTGAAGTCGATGCTGAAGCAGCAGAAGCTGTGGTCTTTTGTTTAGCAGAAGTTTCTACTGTCGAGCTTTCTACTGGCAGTGCTTCTACACCTTCAATTGCAGAAGCATTTTCCTCACCTTGTTTTTTCCTCTTCAAAAAATCAAACATTTTTAATATCATTTTCAATTTGTTTAATTAACTTAACCAACTTTATGAATTCTTTCTTTTGAAAATCAATAACAAAATAACTGATTTTTAATTTTAATAAATTAATCTTTGTTCGAATAAAAAAAGTTTCCTTGTCTTTGTGCATCTTATTTATTTTATTTCTAAAATGAAGCGGCCGAAGTTCTAATTCTTTTTTTATCGCGTGCTCAAAAAGATGCTTTCTCTCATCCAAATCCTTTACCTTCATAATCTTAGAAATATTTTTTTTATCTAAAACCCTCTCAACAATATAAAACAACCTCTTTAATTCTTTTTTATCAGCCATAAAATAATATGCTTTTATATTTTATAAATTATATCACTCAAACTTTTTACTCATTGCCTCTTCAGCTTTTTTAATAAGATTTTTATCAAGAACTGATTTTGAATTTGCTCCTGTAGTTTTCTCATTTTTTTGAACAGTTTTTGGTTCAGCAGAAGTTGGAGAAGGTTTAGGTTTTTGTTGCAATGCAGAAGGTTTAGCAACAGTCGTTACAGGTTTAGGTTGGACTTGAGGCACAGCAGTTTTAGCAGCAGTAGATGTCTTTGCAAGAGTTGCAGGGGCAGCAGCTTCTTTTTTCTCAAGTTCTGCTCTCGAAGCTTTTGCTTCTTCAACAGATTTCTTAATCTCTTCTGAACTAACAAGCTGAATCTGTCTTTTTGGAGGTGTCTTTCCAAGACCTTCCCATTCTTTATCAACTCTCGGCTTCAGCCCTTCCAAATAAATATCAACAACACTAAAATTACCACCCATAATTTTATCTTTCACAAGTTTCAATTCCATTTTCAAATCAAAAATATCGACTTTTTCTTTCTCAAGTTCATTAACACTAAACTCTAAATCATCAACAATATCATTATACTTATTAT
>CAZWYG010000021.1:5762-7570 GCA_964638105.1 Candidatus Woesearchaeota archaeon | reverse complement strand
TTTTAATATGCTTCATAATGGAGGATTGATTTGGTAATATGGCAAAAAGAATAATTACACAGCGACGTGGAAGAGGAACTTCTACTTATAGAGTTAAAAAAAGTGCATTTATATATAAACTTAGTATCCCCCGAGGAATTGAAGGAGAAGGGAAAGTTTTGAAATTGTTGAATTCTTCTGCGCACACTGCGCCAATTGCAAAAATAAAATGTTCAGATAAAATATTTTACATTCCTGCGTTTAAACAAATGTTTGAAGGTCAGACAATAAAAGTTGGAGGCAAAGAAATTGAAGATGGAAATATAATTAAGTTGAAAGATTGTCCTGTAAAAACACATGTTTATTGTATTGAATCGCGTCCTGGTGATGGAGGAAAATTCATCAAGAGTGGTGGAAATTCTGCAATGGTTTCAAGAGTTGTTGGGGGAAATATTTTTATTGCAATGCCTTCGAAAAAAGAGAAAAAGTTTAATCCAAATTGCAGAGTTATTATTGGAAGAATTGCTGGGTCGCAAAGAGTGAATAAACCAGTTCTTAAAGCTGGGAAAAAGTTTTATATTAAGAAAGCAAAAAGTAAATTATGGCCGAGAACTTCTGCTGTGAAAATGAATGCGATTGATCATCCATTTGGTTCAGGTAGAGGAAAGAATCCAAAGAGCAAGATTGCCAAGAGAAATGCACCTCCTGGAAAGAAAGTTGGATTGCTTCGACCAAGGAGAACCGGAAAACGGAAGTAATTCCGGTCCACTCGCCCGCCCAAGCTTGGTCAGACGAAAGAACAGGTAAAAAAATAAAATGACAGAAGAAATAACAAAAAAACAATTCAAATATCAGGGAAAGTCAGTTGAAGAATTACAAAAGCTAGATGTTCGTGAATTTGCGAAAATGGTTGGTTCTAGAAATCGTAGAAACATCCTTAGAAATTTTCAGAAACTTGAAGATTTTATTAAGCACTCCAAAAAGAAAATTGAGAAAGGTAAGATGCCAAAGACCCATGATAGAGATTTAGTAATGGTTCCACAAATGATTGGGTGGAGAATTGGAATTCACAATGGAAAAAGCTTTGTGCCTGTGCAAGTTGTGGGTGAAATGCTTGGACATAAATTTGGAGAGTTTGCATTAACTCGTACAAGAGCTAAGCATAGCAAGGCTGGTGTTGGAGCAACTAAAGGAACTAAACATAAGAGTAAGAAATAATGACAGAAAAACAATACGCACCAACAAAAAATGAGAAAAAGATTTCACAAAAAGTTGAAACTAAAAAAGAAAAAATTGTAGAACCAAAAAAAGCACTAAAGCAAGAAAACAAGGAAGATAAAAAACAAGAAAAAGCTGATTCAAAAAAAGAAAAATTAGAAGATAAAAAAGATTCTAAAGAAAAGAAAAAACCTGTTGTTAAGAAAGTGAAGAAAGAAGAAGTTAGTGTGAAAATAGAAGGGGCTCATATTTCATCAAAGAAATCTTTTGCGATTTGTAAATTCATTAAGGGCAAGACAATTGAAAAAGCAATTGAAGATTTAGAAAAAGTTTTAGCTCAAAAAATTGCTATTCCAATGAAAGGGGAAGTTCCTCACAAGAAAAGTGTTAAGGGTCTTGCGTCAGGTTCTGGAAAATATCCACAATATGCTTCAGAAGAATTCATTAAATTGTTAAGAAGTTTGAATGCTAATGCAATTAATCACGATGTTGATGAACCAGTTATTGTCGAAGCTGTTGCGAATTTTGGTAATCGACCTTTAGGGAGATTTGGAAGATGGCAAAGAAAAAGAACACATATTATTATCAAGGCAAGAAGCAAAGTTAAGAAA
>CAZWYG010000021.1:2257-5662 GCA_964638105.1 Candidatus Woesearchaeota archaeon | reverse complement strand
GTGCTGGTGCACTTGGTGCAGAGATTCGTCTTAATGGAAAGTTGCCTAGTGATAGAGCAAAGCCATGGAGATTTGCACAAGGTTATTTGAAAAAAACAGGAGAGCCATCGAAGGTTGTTGATCGAGCTCAAGCAAAAGCACAAACAAAACCAGGAACAGTGGGAGTCAAAGTTGCAATACTTTCGCCTGATGCAAAACTTGAAGATAAGATTGAACTTACAGAAGAATTAATTGATAAATTAAAAGAAAATTCTGAAAAGGTAAATAAAAAAATAGTTAAAAAAATCGTAAAGAAGAAAGTTGTTAAAAAAACTAAGGAGGAAAAAGAATGAAATTCACAGAAATTAAAAAATTAAGTGAGAAGGATAGGGAGAAGAAACTGAAAGAGTTAAAAATAGAGCTTGTGAAGTCAAAGACAGGAGCACAAAGACAGAAGAGTTCAAAGATGAAAGAAATTAGAAGAATTATTGCTCGTATGAACACATTCAACAACCAAATAAAACAGGGAGTTGAAACAAACAAGTAAACATGGAAATATGTCCAAAATGTGGCCTGCCAACGCAGGCATGTGTGTGTGAACAGATAGGAAAAAGTTCGCAAAGGATAACTGTGACAACAGACAGAAAACGGTATGGGAAAATAGTCACAGTAGTTTCAGGGTTCGACAATAGCGTCGATGTAAAGAAAATCGCCAAGTCGTTGAAAAACGAACTTGCATGCGGTGGAACTTTCAAAGACAACAAAATCGAACTTCAAGGAGACCACACAAAACGGATAAAACCAATCTTGGTTAAGATGGGTTTTGAAGAAGACTCCATATCAGAATAGATAAACACACACGACAAAGGGGTAGAAAGAAGAACGACAGGCAGAAGTGGAACTTCTACCTAGTCAGTTGTAGCGACGCCGAACAAAAGACAAAAATGACAACAAAAAAACAAACAAACGAGAAAAAAACACTAGTTGGAACTAAGGAAGAAAAAGTTAGTTGCACTGATGTTAAATGTCCTTTTCACGGAAAACTAAAAGTTCGAGGTAGAACTTTTGAAGGAACTGTTGTTAAGAAATTTCCAAAGAGAGTTGTAATTGAATTTGAAAGAAAAGTTTACATTAGAAAATATGAAAGATACACAAAAACAAAAACAAAAATTCACGCGAGACTTCCAGATTGTTTAGAAAAAGAAATTAACAAAGGAGATCTTATTAAAATTCAAGAATGCCGACCTTTGAGCAAGATAATTCATTTCGCTGTTATTAAAAAAATTAAATCAGCAGAGGATACACAATAAAATGAAAGTAAAATCAAAGATTTTTCATTCATCCTCTAAATGTATGGAGGTTTTTAGAGAATGAAAGCGGTAAGTGCAAAACCAACAAGAGCATTGAATATAGGGGCAACAATGATTGCAGCAGACAATAGTGGAGCGAAGATTGTTAGGCTTACTGGGGTGAAACATGGAAAAAGTAAGAAAGCTCGTCAGGGATATGCAAAAATTGGAGATTGGGTAAAAGTTAGTATTAGAAAAGGTGTTCCAGATATGAAAGGAAAAGTTTTCGACGCAGTTATTGTTCGACAGAAAAAACCATACAAAAGAAAAACAGGCGAGAGAGTATGTTTTGAAGACAATGCAGTTGCGATTTTAAAAGACGAAAAAGGAAATCCAAAAGGAACTCAAATCAAAGGACCAGTTGCAAGAGAAGTCTTGGAACGTTGGGCATCAGTAGCTAAAATTGCTAGGAGTGTTTATTAAAATGAAAAAAGAATTTTCAACAAAATGGAATGCAAGTAAACAGCCTCGTAAACAGAGGAAATTTGTAGCAAATGCTCCATTACATATTAAGAGAAAATTATTGAGTGTTAATCTTTCAAAAGAACTTCGTAAAAAATATGGAAGAAGAAACATTGTTGTGCGTAAAGGAGACGAAGTTCAAATTAAGGTTGGAAAATTCAAAACGAAAAAAGGTAAAGTTACTGAAGTGAAAACAAAAACAGGAAAAGTTTATGTGGAAAATATTCAAAGCAAAAAAATTGATGGTTCAAAAGTTAATGTTCCATTAAGAGCTTCTAATTTGCAAATTATTGAATTGAATTTGGATGACAGAAGAAGGATGAAAAATATGAAAGTTGAAGAGAAAAAAGAAAAGTCTAAGAGCGAAACAACTAAAAAACAAGTTTCAGACGATAAAATAGGAGAAAAGAAAAAATGACGCACCTAAAAAGACATTCAAAACCTGCACGTTGGCCAATTCCAAAAAAAGGAACAACATTCATAATTCGTCCTCTTGGAAATCTTGATAGAAGTATTCCTTTGTTGATTTTATTAAGAGACATGTTAAAGGTTTGCCAGAATCGTAAAGAAGTGAAGAGAGCTATTCATGAAAAGAATATTTTAGTTAATGGTAGAGTTGCAAAAGACGAAAAAATTTCACTTTCGCTTTTTGACACACTAGCAATTGTTCCTTCAAAGAAATATTATAGAGTATGGATTTCTGAAAATAGGAAATACAATCTTGAAGAAATAAAAGAATCCGAAGTAAATCAAAAGATTACAAAAGTTATGAATAAAAAAATGCTAAAAGGAAAAAAGGCGCAATTGAATCTGCGTGATGGAAATAATTATCTTTCAGAGGTTAAATGCAATATTGGAGAATCAGTTCTAATTGATTTGAAGAATAAGAAAATTTTGAAAAGTATTCCATTAAAAGAAAAGACAAAGGTATTGATTGTCGAAGGAAAACACTCTGGTAAACAAGGTGTTGTTGAGAAAATAAAAGAAGAGAGAAAAATGGCAAAGATAAATTCAGATGGAAAAGAAATTAATGTTTTAATTAAACAAATTATGGCGGTAGAATGAAAGATAATGTAATGAGAGAAATAAAAATCGAGAAAGTTGTTCTTAGCGTCGGTGGAATTGGTGATGATTTAGAAAAAGGATATAAATTGCTTGAATATTTAACAAAGAAAAAACCTGCAAAGATGAGATCGAGAAAAAGAATTCCTGCATTTAGTGTTCGACCAGGTTTGGAAGTCGGAGCTGTTGTTACTTTGAGAAAAGATTATGAAGAACTTTTGAAAAGATTCTTTGCTACAATTGACAAAGTTCTAAAGAAAAAACAAGTTAGTGAAAATAATTTTTCATTTGGAATAAAAGAATATATTGAAATTCCAGGTGTTGAATACCAAAGAGATATTGGAATTATTGGTTTTGATGTTACAATCGTTTTCAAGCGTGCAGGACGAAGAGTAAAACTTCGGAAGATAAAAAAAGGCAAAGTTTCTTCGAGACAAGTAATTACCAAAGAAGAAATAATTAAATTTATGGAAGAAGCCTACGGGTTGAAATTTATCTAATGACAGCAAGTGATCACGAAAAAATATTGAAACAGCTTGAAAGCAAACCAGCA
>CAZWYG010000021.1:0-2157 GCA_964638105.1 Candidatus Woesearchaeota archaeon | reverse complement strand
AATGACAGCAAGTGATCACGAAAAAATATTGAAACAGCTTGAAAGCAAACCAGCAGTAATGAAAAAGTTTCTTAAACACAATAAACCAAAGGAACGTAAGATAGGAATTGCTGCGAGAAAATGCGAGAAGTGTGGAAGATTTGGAGCGCACATAAAATCATACGGATTAAATTTATGCCGACACTGCTTTAGAGAAATTGCAGTAGAAATCGGCTTTAAAAAATATAGTTAAAATGGAAAACGAAATTAAAAAAGTATATGCAAAACAATTTCAAAAGTGTTTGACTTATACACTAATGCATCTTAAGGAAAATCCTCAATCCCCCACAGAGTTAAACATTGGAATTGTTCAAGACTATTTTAAAAAAGCAGGAGGAGAGATCTCCGTCGTTTCATTAAGAGAATTAAATGAGCTTGAAAGAAAATTTGGAATGGAGGTAACACAATGAGTCAAGATGTAGTTGCAGATGCACTGAACATGATTCGAAATGCGAATCGTGCTAGAAAGAAAAATGTCAAAATAAAAAGAATTTCAAACTTGTTAATTGAGATTTTGAAGATGATGAAACAGCACGACGTAATCAAGAAATACAAGATTAATAGCAAAGACAAATCAATTGATGTTGTTATTGAAAACCTCAATGACTGTAAGGCAGTAAAGCCAAGGTTCAGTTGCGAGATTTCCCAAATTGAAAAATACCGAAGAAGATATCTTCCTGCAAGGGAAATTGGGATTTTGATTATTTCAACAAATCAGGGATTAAAAACTCATAAAGAAGCTCAAGAAGAAAATTTAGGAGGATGCGTTATTGCGTATTTTTATTAAAATGGCAGAGAATAATTTAATAAGTGTTGATAGAAAGAAGATTGCAAAAGGGAAAAAGTTTTTAGAGGAAACAATGGTAGAATTTCCAAAAGGAGTTTCTGTGAAAGATGGAATTTACACAATAAGACAAGGAGATATTTCTGATGCGATTATACCCAGACTTCATCTCTCGTCATGTAGAGGATTTATGTCTGAGCCACAACCTCCTATAATTTTAAGTTATTATTCACCTCAAAATGGAACTGATAAAAAAAATCTTGTAGTTCAAAGTTCTTCAGATGGCATTAGTTTTATTTCAGAAGATCATGAAGATTATACTAAATATAGAGAATTATTAACGAATTAGAATGAAACAAAAATTTTACAAAGAAATTGAAATTCCCGAAGGTGTTGAAGTGAAGTTAGAAGATTCTTTATTGATTGTTAAAGGCAAAGAAGGAGAAAACAAAAGAGAATTGAATTTGAATAATATCTCTCTTGAGATTCAAAAAGGAAAAGTAATTATTGGTAATGACAAGACAACAAAAAATGAGAAAAAAAGGATTAATACAATTGTTGCGCATATTCAAAACATGATTAAAGGAGTGCAGGAAAAATTTGAATACAAGTTAAAGATTTGTTCAAGTCATTTTCCAATGAGTGTTGCAGTTAAAGATAAGATTGTAGAAGTTAAGAATTTTTTAGGAGAGAAAATCTCAAGAGAATCAAAAATTCCAGAGGGCGTTCAAGTTAAAATTCAAGGGCAAGATATAACAGTCACTTCTACAGATAAGGAAATTGCAGGACAAGCTGCTGCGAATTTAGAAACAGCTACGAAGATAAGAAATAGAGACACAAGAATTTTTCAAGATGGAATTTATATTATAAATAAGGCAGGTAAAGAAATATGAAATTCTTAAGAAGAGACTCTTTTAGATTTGGAAAATTCAATAGAAAGAAAAACCAAAAATGGAGAAAGCCAACTGGAAGAGACAACAAGATGCGAGAGAAAAGGAGAGGCTATTCTGCAGTTGTAAGTATTGGTTACAAAAATTCAGATAGAAAAGAACAAATTATAATTAAAAATTTAAATGATTTAGAAAAAGTCACAAAAAATGATTTAATTATTCTAGGAAAAATTGGAAAAAAGAAAAGATTAGAAATAATGGAAAAAGCGAAATCAAAAGGGATTAAATTTTCAAATTTGAAAGAGATTAAGGAGGATAAAAAATGAATTTATTAAAGAAGAAAAAATTAGCTCAAGAAGTTTTAGGTAAAGGAAAGAAGAAAATAGTTTTTGTTGAATCAAGACTTGATGAAATTAAAGAAGCACTGACAAAACAAGATATTCG
>CAZWYG010000020.1:0-7825 GCA_964638105.1 Candidatus Woesearchaeota archaeon | reverse complement strand
TAATCTCTTTTTCTTTTGACTTTAATTCATCAATCAAATGCTTAATTGTTTTACAAATTAATTTCTCCCCCTCAACAGGCCAAAGTTTTGCATAATTAGAATACAAGCACCTTCCACCACACAAATCCAAATAATCACAAGAATCGCACGGCTTCCCCACATAAATCTTTTTGAGTTCTGAAGTTTTTGAATCCAAATTCCCACAATAAAAATCCTTAATACAACCCATAATCGGACACGCAACTAAATTCCCATTCGTCGTAATTGTGTAATTCGCAAATCCACTTCCACAACGCAACTTCACTTTCTCATTCTTCAAAATAGAATCCACAATCGCAACAAAAGGATACAACTTCAAAACTTTTCCTTTTTTCATTTCAGAAATCCAATATTCAATTAATTTTGAAATTGAATTATTATAATCTTTAACAAACTGGGAAAATTTATTCTTATCAAAATCAAACTTGTAAAAACCAGCATCAATTTGCCAATGCACTGAATCAAAAATTCCTAAATTCACTAAATACTTAACTTGCTCATAAACATCAGAAAAATCCTGTGCAATTGTCATTCGCGCAACAATCTCTCCACTAAATCCATTCGCACGAATCAATTTCAAATTCTCAATTACTTTTTCATAAGTTCCAACGCCCTTGTTAAAATCCGTCCTCTCTTTTATCCCGTCAATTGAAACCAAAATCTTAGAAATTTTATTCAAATAATCCTTAGGAAATTTATCCAACAATTTCCCATTTGTCTGCATGCAAAATCTACAATGAACATTATTCATAATTTTCTTTATTTTATCAATCTCAAGCAAAGGTTCCCCTCCATAAAAAATCAAAGTATCATCACTTTTCAAAAAATTCTTCAAATTCTCAACATCAACTTGCGAATCACTTGGTGCAGACAAATCAAAATCCCACTTCTTATCCAAACCATTGTCAAATTCCTTCATTGATTTCTCATAGCAATACTTACATTGCGAATTACATTTCTCAGTTAAAATTATATGAAAGTACATAAAGAAAAAGAAATTCGGGGGTTAAAAATTTAACATCTATCCAATGAGTCTATTAAATCGCCGCTAAATTTATCAACCATTTTTTTAGTTAATTTTCTACGAGCCATATCTTTAGAAGCCCCAAAATCATAAATATCCCTAACACCTTCAAGCCCTGCAATTGTTTCTTTTCTTAAATTTGCTCTTGAATAATCAAATTCAAATGGCTCTGGGAAAAAATATTTTACAACCTCTCTTAGATTTTTAAAAATCTCTGATTCTGAATCAACAATAAGAGGAGTACGATAATTCTGATTTTCTTTTATTAATATTCCTTCGTCAGATTGAATAAATTTAATTTTGTTTTTCATCAATCCATTCCTCCATAAGGATTCATTCCTCCCATTCCAGGAGGCATTCCTCCACTTTTTCCACCAGAAGATGCAATCACATCATCAATTCGCAAAATCATAACAGCGACCTCTGTTGCAGAACTAATTGCCTGGCTCTTGATTTTATACGGCTCAATAATTCGTGCTTCAACAACATTTCCAATCTTGTTCTCAAATAAATTCAAACCCATGTTGCGATTTCCAGAATCATGCAAAGATTTCAATTCAGTTAAAATATCAATTGGATCAAGACCTGCATTCTCTGCTAAAGTCACTGGAACATATTCCAAAGCATTTGCAAATTCTTCAACAGCTAACTGCTCTCTGCCTGAAAGCGACTGCCCAAAATGCCGCAATCTTCTAGAAATCTCAATTTCAATCGCCCCTCCCCCAGGAACAACAAGACCAGTTTTCAATGCTGAAACAACAACACCCAAACCATCCTGAATAGCTCGTTCAATCTCATCAATAATATGATCTGTCCCCCCGTGAATCAAAATCGTCAATGCCTTTGGATTCTTGCAACCCCTTACATAAGTCAAACTATCATCTCCTCTCTTGACTTCCTCAACAATCTCTGCTGAACCCAGCTCAGAAGAACTCAACTCATTCAAATTACTAACAATTTTCGCACCAGTTGCCTTTGCAAGTTTTTGCATATCACTTTGCGCAATTCTGCGACAAGCATAAATTCCTACTTTTGACAAAAGATACTGTGCAAAATCATCAATACCTTTCTGGCAAAAAATAACATTAGCTCCGGACGCCTGAACCTTGCCAATCATCTCTTTGATAGTCCTCTCTTCCCTCTCTAAAAAATTCTGCAATTGCTCTGGTGTTGAAATAGAAACCTTTGTATCAATCTCTGGATTTTTTAATTCCAATGGAAAATCAACCAATGCAATTTGAGCATTTGAAACTTTGCTCGGCATATCATCTGAAACTTTCTCCTTGTCAAAAACAATTCCTGCAATAAGCTCAGTGTCCTGAATTCCATCACCTTTTGCTTTCTCAATCTTAATATCATTCAAATTAACATCTCCATTATTTGAAATCTGCTTTATTGCATGAACAATAATATCTGCAAACTTCTCGCGAGAGTCCTCTGCACCCTTGCCTGTCATTGAAGTCATTGCAATCTGCTTTATCACATCCTCATCCTCAGAAGTAACACTCAATGAAATATCTCTTAAAATTTCCTGCGCCTTTTCTGCAGCAATTCTATAACCTTTTGTAATAACAGTCGGATGAATTTTCTTATCTAATAATCTTTCAGCATTCTCCAAAAGCTTTCCTGCAAGCATAACAACAGTAGTTGTCCCGTCTCCAACCTCACTGTCCTGCGTTTTTGAAATATCAACCATCATCTTTGCAGCAGGATGCTCAATCTGCATTTCCTTCAAAATCGTAACCCCATCATTCGTGACAATAATCTCTCCAGTTGGAGAAACAAGCATCTTATCCATTCCCTTTGGCCCCAAAGTAGTCTTTACAACATCAGAAACCATTCGCGCAGCCATAATATTATTTCTCTGCGCATCTTTTCCAAGAAGTCTTTGAACATCTTCAGGCATAAGAACTATTGGTTTATCGTTTACCATATAAAACTCCCAAATCTTTATTTTTAAGAATTGTTGTGATGTATCTTAACTATTCAGTTCTGAATAAAATTTATAAGAAGGTATTTCGTCGAGAGATATGAAAAGAATTATTGTCGCAGATATAATGACACGCGATTCTGTAAAAGTTGGTCCAGACACAAACTTACTCGAGTGCGCCAAAAAAATGGTTCGCTCAAAAGTCGGAAGTCTTCTTATTGTTGAAAAAAACAAATTAGTTGGAATAATCTCTCGCAGTGATATTCTCTGGGCTCTAATCAAAAAATCTGAAAAAGACTTGTCAAAAATAAAGGCAATTGCAATTTCTCCAAAAAAAATAGCAACAATAAAACCTACAAATACAATACCCGAAGCTATAACAAAAATGAAACAAGTCAAATTCAAAAAACTTCCAGTAATCCACGAAGGAAATCTTGAAGGATTAATAACTCTTAAAGACATTTTAAATTTTAATCCAGAATTCTATAAAGAAATTGAAGAACTTGAACAAATAAAAGAACTTTCAAAAAAACTACAAAGAGTGCAAAAAGCAAGAGATATTATAGATGGAATATGCGAAGAATGTGGAAATCAGGATGTCTTGCATCGTTTCAATGGAATGCTAATCTGCGAAAGTTGTATGGATAGCAAATAGAGAAATATTTAAATAAGATTTTTCTTTAATTTAATAAAAGAGATAAAATGTCAGAAAAAGATACAATTTTCAACACAGGCGTTAAATGGGTAGGATTCGCAAACTGGCGTGGATTCTATAAATTTTGTTATGATTGGTTAATGGAAGAAACAGGACTAGATTGGCTTCAAGAAGAAAAATACGAAGAATCTCTTAAAGGAAACCAAAAAGACCTTGACATAAAATGGTCTGGTCCAAAAAAATTAACAGACTATTTCAGAATATGGATAAAAGTTGAATTTGAAATAAGAGACTTAGAAGAAGTTGAAATCAACAGAGACGGTCAGAAAATAAAAACTAACAAAGGAAGATTCAAAATAAAAATCAAAGGCATCTTAGAAAGAGATTACCAAGGAAAATTCGAAAAAAGTGCTTGGAATAAATTCCTGCGAAGCATCTATGAAAAATGGGTAATCCCCTCAAGAATAGACCAATTTGAAGGAAAAATATTTAGTGAAGCAGACGAATTCGTCAACCAAGCCAAAGCATATTTATCAATGGGCGGGCAACATTAAAAACATAGAAATCTTTAAATAAAATCCTCTTCCTTAACTTTATGGAAGAATCAAAAAGATATAAACTACCTGAATGTGATTATGATGAAAATTTGGTGAGTGCTCAAATGTTTATGAAAGACATGAATGCTTTTGTGGGAGGACGCACAAAAGAGGGTCGGAAAGCAGAAAAAGAACTTTTTGATTACTTAAGAAAAGATTTTGAGAATCATAGAAATCTTTAAATAAAATCTCTCTTAATCTTATATATGAAAAAAATAATTATTTGCTTAATCTTTTTTATGTTCTTTATTCATTTCACAACAGCACTTAATATAACAGTTGAGGATAAAACTCCTGAACAGATTTTTGTCGCGAATTCACAAGAAAAATTAACTTTTAATTTAGAAATAACAAATTCTGGAAAAGACAATTACATGGAATTCTACAATCTTCAGGGATTTCAAATGTTCCCTATTGGCTCAACACCAATAAAAGCAAACGAGACAAAAAAAATCCAAGTTGAAATAAATCCAATTGGAGACGTAAAGGAAAGAGGAGAATATACCTTAAATTATTATATTGAAGGAAAAGACACAACATCTAGCGAATCCTTGAATTTTAAAATCGTTGAATTAAAAGACATTCTTGAAATCGGCTCAAATGAAATTAATCTTAATAAAAACACAATAAACATTTACGTAAAAAACAAGATAAACAAAAATCTGGAAAATTTAATATTTGATTTTAAATCAGATTTTTTTGAAATTGAAAAAAAATTTTCATTAAATAAAAACGAGACAAAAGAATTTGAAGTTAAATTAGAAGACGAGGATGTTAGTCTTTTAGCAGCAGGAACTTATTCTCTTAAAGCAAAAGTTCAATACAAGGAAGCAAAAGATAATTTAGAGGGCGTGATTGAATTTCAAGAAAGAGAAGACTTAGAAGTCAATGGAAAAACATCAGGTTGGTTAATAAAAAAAGAAACAATTGAAAAAATAAATCAAGGAAATGTAAATGCCAAAGTAATTGTCTCAGTAGAAAAAAATATGTTGTCTTCAATATTTACCTCATTTTCAATTGACCCTGATGTAACAGAAACAAAAGGATTAAGCGTAGTTTATGTCTGGGAGCAAGTGCTAAAACCAGGCGAATCAATTCAAGTTGAATCAAAAACAAATTACATTTTCCCTATATTAATTGCTTGTCTGATTGTATTAATTGTATTTTTCATAAGAAATTATCTAGTCTCAGATGTTGTTCTAAAAAAGAAAATAAACTTCGTGCACTCTAAAACAGGCGAGTTAGTTTTGAAAATTTCAATAATGGTTAGTGCAAAAAGATTTGTAGAAAACATTAGTTTGCTTGACAGAATGCCTGGACTTATGAAAGTTCATCCAAAATTCGGAGGCGAAATTCCTGCAAAAGTCGACGAGAAAACAAAGCGAATAAAATGGAACATTGAAAAACTTGATGCAGGTGAAAAAAGAATAATCTCTTATGTAATGTATTCTAAAATTGGAATCTTTGGAAAATTCGCACTTCCATGCGCAACCGCAGTTTATGAAAGAAATGGAAAAATAAAAGAAACTTATTCAAACAAAGCTTATTTCATGACAGAGGAAAGGATTAAGGATGATGATTGATTATAATTTGAAGTTCTATTAATTGCATTTATAGTTTTCTTTTTAATCATCCATCTAGAACTCTTGCTTTGTGAAAGATAATTAATAAGAATAAAAAATAAAATTTCTAGTAATAGAATAATTGAATAAATTATGAAGATATTAAATTGAAATTTATCAAAAACAAATCCTATTGCTAAAATTATAGATAAAGTATAAAACATAAAAGCATAAAATATAGGTCTTATATCTTTTCTCTCAGGGTCTTTTGAGAATGTTCTAATTTTTCCATTCTTTTCTTTTGTTGCAAAGGGAAATCCCCAATTTATTCCTGAAATCGTGCAACTATCTTCAAAAAGATGAAGTAACTGTCCTATAATCAATCCAAAAAATATCGTTAGAATTATGAATATATTAAACAAATTAAATATTACTCCGAATAATATCACAGGAATCATTAATATTAAACTACTAAATAAGACTCCAATAGGAGAATGAATTATTCCTCTATGTTCATCTTTAACTTCATGCTCAACTTTTATCTTCTTTGTGTTAATTAAATGATTAAAAACATAAACCATTGGTTTTGCCACTATATTTTTCATAAACCAATCAATCTCCTTAAACCGATAATAAATTGTCGCTTTTCCCCCACAATCAGAATCAGGAATTAATGACCCAATTAAAATAACAATCATAAACACTGCGATATAAACTGTATCAACGATATTAAGAAAGAATAATGGAATAAGAAAAGGAAATACTATTGCTATTGAAATATTAATGTGATCTTTTCCTAACATAAATAATATGTTAAAGATACTTTAAATATATTATTAGATACAAAATCTTTCTAAAAACTCAACCATAATAATTGTAAACAAGCAAGCCACCAATAATAACATAAAGAGGAAGAGTAAACAAAATAGAACGTTTAAGTGCATATATTCCTTTTTCGTATCTGTCTAATTTCATATATTCTACTTTTGATGGAGAACTACTCTCAACAGAATCTGCAATTTCTTTCATAATTTTTTTATAAATCAGGATTTAAAAGAATTTCTGTTGTAGATTTATTTTGCTAAAATAAATCCTGGCGCCCTGTTTTTTCAAATTCTAATAATTCTATTTATAGGTCTAACAAACAGTAGATAACAAATTCCTACAATGGGAACAAAATAAATTCCAAGACCTAAACTTATAGAAGATAACTTAAACCCAAAAAGAGAAGAGGCATATTTTGTATTTAACATATTATATACCAATAACCCCACAACAAAATATACAAATGTAAGAAAAGATGCGTATCTAGAATAGCGATTATATATGCTCCCAATACCATTTAGGAAATATAATAAAGTTATTGCGAAAAAGAGCATCACAAGTATTAATTGTAAGAAACCCAACATAGAATTTAAATTTTCTGAAGAAATAAAAACACCTTTAATTAAATTAATCATAACTGTTCCTGCTCCTACTTCCTCTCCAAATATCTTATTTCCAAATAAAGGGAATACAAAAGCAGATAAAAGCAAAAGAAAAAAAGCAATTAATGCTGCAGAATTCTTTTTTAATCTCCTTCTGCTTTTCTTCTTTCTCATATTTTATTAAGATTTAATTATTTTTAAATTTTCTCCTTAAAAAATATTTCTCCACCGCGACTCGCAACCACTCTCAAACTTTTACATTAATCAATTAGAATATGAAGAGGAGTTTTAGTTAAATATTAGGATATATAAAGTATAGAAGATGCCTCTTTTAATGATTAAAAGTAAGAAAAAACAACAATCAGAAAGAGTTTGTTTTGGAACAAAGGAATGGTCTAAGAATTCAGGAATTTGTAATCGATGTGAATCAAAAACTAATTGTGGGAAAATTAATGCAGAAAAAGCCTGATTCACAATTATTCTAAGACAGAATTTCGCGAATCTGTGTAAAAATAAATATCCTCCCCCAGAACGGAATAAAAGTGTTCATTTACGAACAGAATTAATTACATGCCACCAGAAAAATCATAAA
>CAZWYG010000019.1:2120-7920 GCA_964638105.1 Candidatus Woesearchaeota archaeon | reverse complement strand
TTCTAATGCTTTTTCTTCTTCTATATCCTCAACTGGAGACTCATCTTGAATTTCATCTTCAACAGAAAGCTCTTCTTTACTTTCGTCTTCTACTGAAGAATCTTCTTCATTGATTTCAATAGGAAGCTCTTCTTCTTTTTCTTCTTCAGAATCTTTTGGAACAGGATTTCCCTCGAGCTCTGCAACATAATCTGAAATTTCTTTTGCCATGTCTGCATTTACACTAATTGAATCAATGCCTTTTTCAACTAAGAATTTCGCCATTTCCTTTCTACTTCCTGCTTGTCCACAAATGCTTGTCTCGACATTGTTTCGTTTGCAAACACGAATTACATATTCTATTTGATATAAAATAGAGGGATGCATTTCATTGTAAAGATGTTGAACAGCTTCGTTGCCTCTGTCTATTGCAAGCATATATTGTGTCAAGTCATTTGTTCCAAATGAAATGAACTCGATTCCTTCTTCACAAAGTTCTTTTATTAACTGAACAGCAGCAGGTGTCTCGACCATGACTCCAAGTTTAGCGTCGTTGAATTCTATTTCCTTTAGAACTTTTTTTACTCCTTGAACTTCTTCAACAGATATAACTTGTGGCAAAATCAATCCGATTTTTTTGCCTTCATTTGAAACTCTTTTGAGAGCATTCAACTCTGCTTTTAGTATTTCAGGGTACTTTAAACTAAATCTTATTCCGTGCATTCCTAACATTGGATTTGCTTCTTTTTCTTGTGGTGCACCCTCAAGATTTTTGTACTCATCGCTTCTAATATCAGAGGTTCTCACCCAAATTTCTTCAAAGTATTTTGCAATTCCATCAATCCCTTTAAAGATTATTTCTTCGTAAGGTTTCATATCTTTTTTTTGTAAAAAATAATTTGGATGCTTTCCTGATTCTGCAATTATTCCTTCGATTCTTGTTAGTCCGACTGCTTTTATTCCTGTTTTTGAAGCCCTCTCGGCAAATGTTGGCAAATCTACAATAACTTTAATTTTTGTTTTTGTCGAGGAGATCACAGGAAGAACTTCTTTTTGTTGTGTTTCTGCAACTTTTCCTCGATAAACTTTTCCAGAATAACCATCAACTGTTATTGTTTCTCCGTCTTTCAAAACTGTTGTTGCTTCTTGTGTTCCAACAATGCATGGAATTCCCATTTCACGCGAGACAATTGCTGCGTGCGCAGTAAGGCCTCCTTCATCAGTCACAATTGCCGACGAGCGTTGCATTGTTACAACCATATCTGGATTAGTCATACTAGTGACTAAAACATCACCTTTTTGCACTTTTGATAAATCAGACATATTTTCTACAACTTTTATTTTGCCTACAGCAATTCCAGGAGAAGCAGGAATTCCTTCAAGGATAATGTCTCCTTTTAATTCTTGTTGGTTTTTTTCTACTCTGCTTGCCATTGTTGTTATTGGACGAGTCTGCACAATGTAAATGTTTTCTCCCTCGATTGCGAATTCAATATCTTGTGGTTTTTTGTAATGGTCTTCTAGTTTTAGTGCTAACTCTGTTAAAGTCCTTAATTCAGCGTCGCTGAGAACTCGCTTTTTTGAAATTCCTTCTTTTAGTTTCACTACTGCTTTTCCTCCGCTAGCATTTCTTGTTAGTGCTATTTTTTTATCTGCGACTTTATGTTCAAGTATTTCCAAGTCTGGAGATACAAGATATCTATCTGGAGTCACTTGTCCTGAAACAATTCCCTCTCCTAATCCCCAAACAGCTTCGATAATTGTGTTTTCATTTTTGTAAGAAGGGTCTTTTGAGAACATAACACCAGATTTATCAGAGTCTACCATCTTTTGAACTACAACTGCAAGATAAACTTTTGAATGATCAAAACCTTTTTGATTTCTATAATAAGTAGCCCTTGAAGTATACAAAGAGGCAAAGCATTTTTTTACATGTAATAGAACTTCTTTGTTTCCTTTTATGTTTAGATAGGTGTCTTGTTGTCCTGCAAATGACGCGTCTGCCAAGTCTTCTGCTGTTGCTGAACTTCTAACTGCTACGAAAATCGGCTCTGCTGAATTCCTTAAAATATCAAGTGCGCTTCCTTTTGCCTCACTTAGATTAGGTGCATCGAGGTGCTGATATGATTCTGTAATTTCCTCTTCCATTTCTTTTGGAAGTTCTGAATTGACAATTAACTCTCTAATTTTTTGTGTTGTCTCGTCGAGAACTTTCGTGTCTTCATAATCTATTGATTCGAGTAAAGAAACTATTTTTTCTTTTATTCCTGCTTTTTCAATAAAGTAATTATAAGATTGAGCAGTTACAACAAAACCAGGTGGAACCGGAACTTTCAGATTGTATATTTCTCCAAGATTAGCACCTTTTCCTCCTGCAACATCCCCAGAATCTTTATTTAATTCAGAGAACCATTTTACAAAATCAATCTCTTTTTTTTCTTCACCCATCAACAATTAGAGAAAGTTGGTTAATAAATATTTTTGTTCTCAAAATCAATTAAAAAATTTTCTGAAGTGATTTTTATTTGATTGCATCAACTGGGCAGTTCTCAATTGCTTCTTTCACACAAGGTACGTCTTTGTCTGAAACAACTTGTGCCTTTCCATCTTTCATTTTGAAGACCTCAGAACAAGTTGAAGCACAAGCTCCACATCCAATGCATTTATCTTTATCTACGCTTACCATACAGTTTGTATTTAGATAAGTTTATAAATTTTATTTTATGTGTTTTAGAAAACAATAATTCTTAAAAAGTGAAAAGATTATTTTAATCATGTCTAATCTGCCTAGATTTGAAGCAAGGAAGGGGGGAGGAGAATTTCCAAATTATATACTTTATAGGGTTTCGGATAGAGAAGAGGGTAGGCCAAAAGGGTTTCCATCCCCTATGGGTTATTTTAAGACATATCCTGCGAGAAGTAAAGGTAATTTTGTTTTGCATAGATTAGGAAGTGTATTTGGAAAGGATGTTTATGATGTAGCACATTCAAAAGATGGGGCTGATAGCAAATTACATGATATGATTGGGGAATTTGTTAAAGAATTAGAACAATCTAATCCAGAAAAATATGGTGATTTGGGATTGGTTTATGGAGATTAGATTTAGATAAGTTTATAAATTTTATTTACTAGTCTTTTTATGATAACTTGGATTTTAATTGGTATTGCATTGCTTGTTGCAATAATTTTCTTTGTGTATTATAATCGTTTTGCGGTTTTGTCTAATAGAATTGATAATTCACTTTCACAGATTAATGTTCAGTTAAAGCGAAGGGCTGATTTGATTCCGAATTTAATTAATGCTGTTAAAGGTTATATGAAACATGAGAAAACCATTATAAATTCTGTGACAGAAGCAAGAAAAGTATTAGTTGGTGCGAAAGATATTGCAAGTAAAGTAAAAGCAAATGATATTCTTGAAAAAACACTTGGTAGACTTTTTGCAATTGCAGAAAATTATCCTGACCTTAAAGCAAACACAAATTTCTTGGAATTACAAAAAGAATTGTCTTCAACAGAAGATAGAGTTGCTTATGCACGACAGTTTTACAATGACTCAATTTTAACTTATAATAATTTATGCACGACGTTGCCTGGAAAATTCTTTGCAGGAATTTACGGAAAAAAGAAAAAAGAATATTTGAAGATTGCAGAGGCTGAAAAAAAAGCTGTTAAAGTAGAATTCTAATATAATAAACTATTTAAAGTTCAAAGTTGTTGGTTTTGATGTCAAATAGAGACCATCCCTCTAGACTTTCTTCTGAAGAATTTATTTGTCAATCTTTTGGAATCAAAACTCTGAAGGAAATCTGTAAGAGTTTAGGTATCAATGGTGATTTAAATGATCCTAGACGAAAATGGTTAGACCGAGAGTACCCTTATGGTGCTTTTCTCGATGCAATAAATTTAGGATTTTCAGAGTGGGATGCCTTATATAAGGCTTCTAAAAAAACTCCAGATTACATAGAAGCAATAAGAGACGTTCAAACTCTTTCTTCTTCACACCAATATTAACTTCAAAACTCTTAAAAACTTTCACCTCTTCTTTTCCTAATGCAAAGAATAGATTTTCGCGACCAGATTTCTAGTAATAAAAGAAATTCATTTTTTTTAATTGTAATTATATTTGCGGTTTTTGTTGCATTAGGTTATGTAATTGCTCGAATTTACGAGGGTTATTTTTTTATTATAATGATTGCTGCAATAATTTTTTCTATTATTTATCTTTTGATTAGTTATTATAATTCAGATAAGATTGCAGTTGCAAGTGTTGGTGCGAAGAAAGCGTCGCGCGAGAAATATCCTGATTATTATCGACTTGTCGAGGGCTTGACTTTGGCGTCTGGATTGCCTATGCCTAAACTGTATGTTATGCCGTCGGCACAGATTAATGCTTTTGCAACAGGTAGGAATCCTGAGAATTCTGTTGTGTGCGTTACAAAAGGTGCTTTAGAAAAATTGGAAAGAAGAGAATTAGAAGGAGTGATTGCACATGAGCTTGGGCATATTGGAAATTATGATATTCGTTACATGACTCTCGTTGCTGTCATGGTTGGAATGATTGCAATTATTTCTGAAATTTTTCTAAGAAGTTTATGGTTTAGAAGCGGAGGTAATGATAATAAAAATGGGGTATTTATTATAATTGGAATTGCAATGGCAATTCTTGCACCTATTGTTGTTTATCTTGTTCAATTAGCAATTTCGCGAAAAAGAGAATTTAGTGCTGATGCAACTGCTGTTAAGTTTACTCGTTATCCAGATGGATTAATTAAAGCATTGAAGAAAATCAAAAACGAACATTTCCCTCAAGAGAAAAAAGTGAGTAAAGCAGTTGCGCCATTATTTTTTGCAAATCCTCTTAAGGGATTGTCTTCAACTCATCCACCAATTGAGAAGAGAATTGAGATTTTGGAGAGGATGTAAAGAATATAAATTTTTTTAAATAAAACTCTAATTTCTTTTTATGGAGATTAATTTTATTTTAGGAGAAAGAAAACACACAGAGATATTGAGGGAATTTTTTTCAGAGAGAAGTTTAGATTACAATGGTTATAATCTTTGGCTACCCAAGGCAATTGAGGAATATTATTATGGAATTAAACAGGCAATTATGGGGTTTAGTGAGAATTTTTTAGTTTCAGCTTTGATGTTCCAGAATTGTAAACATTTGAAGGGATTTACTGAGTTGAAAAGTGGTAGGACTATTGAAGAATTTTCAAGAAGATACTTTTTAAGCTTTGAGGCGAGACAGATTGAAGTGCTTTCTTCTCAAGAAAAAAAACTAGGTATTATCTGTGATACACGTTCAGATAGATTAGGTGTTTTGAATGCGTTTAAAATAATGGGTTATAAGGAAGTAGAAAGAGCAGATTTATATGGAGAAGGTTATGAAGATGTTGTTCTGATGAAAGAATTAGCATGATAATTTTATAAACTAATTTCAATTATGAATTTATGGGATTCATAAGAGGGGGTTTATTGATTATTGCAAGTGTGTTGCTTTTTATTGGGCTTTTAATTATGAATAGTCTTTTTATTGTTTCCACGTCGCTGGATTATGATAATCTTCAGAGTGAACTTGTTCCTGTGGTGACGGATATTTTGTCTGAGCAAATTAATTTAGATTCTGTTTCTTCAGAAAAATTAGCCTTGATTAATCAATATTGTGAAAATAATTCGGAATTTGTTTTCTCAGAAGGAGATTTTGTTTTTAGTATTCCTTGCGATGATATATCTGAAAATGCGAGTTCAATTACAAATGAAATGATTTCTGAAAAAGTTGAAGAAATTTACTACGACGAATATGATTGCAAATTT
>CAZWYG010000019.1:0-2110 GCA_964638105.1 Candidatus Woesearchaeota archaeon | reverse complement strand
TGCCTTACTTCCTTGTATCAGAAAAATCAAAAAATTATTTCTCAGATAAATCCAACCTCCTCATGATAATATGTCTAATAATATCAATTGCTATCTTTTTTTTAGTTGAAAACAAATCAAATGCATTCTTTATAATAGGGGGGGAAACCATCTTATCTTCATTAATATTTTTAAAAATGGATAGCGTAGTAGGATTATTTGCAGATATTTCAGTACTTTCATTCTTGAGTTTTCTTTTCACTACTTCTTATTCTATTGCATTGAAAGGAATTGGATTTGGAATTTTATTAATAATTATTGGAGTTATTATGAAATTTTTTAAAGTAGGTTTTTGGATTTCAAATCTTATTCAAAAATTTAGTAGAAAAAAACCAAGTCAAGAAATTAAGAAAGAAACTCCTAAAAAAATAGAGAATGAAAAAAAGGATTCTGATTCTAAGAAAAAAGAGGAAAAAATAAAAAGTTAATTATTGAGTTTTTTTATGGATAAAAAATGTTTAGTGCTTTTTTCAAATGGACTTGATAGTAGACTTGTTGTTAAACTGATTCAAGATAAAGGTTTTGATGTTATTGCTGTTTATTTTAGACTTCCATTTGCAAAGGATTCTCTCGAAGAAGTTAAGAAATTTTGTAAGAGGGAGAAGGTTGAAATTAAATTATTTGATTGTTGCAGGGGGAAACTTCTGAAAGATTATTTGGGAATTTTAGATAAGGCGCAATTTGGAAGAGGGGCTGGATTTAATCCTTGTATTGATTGTAAGATTTTTATGTTAAAAAAAGCAAAAGAATTTGCAAAGAAAAAAAATATAGATAAAATTTTCACAGGGGAAGTTGAAGGGCAGAGACCAATGTCTCAAACATCAAAATCAATGAAAACTATCGAGGGGAAAATAGGTTTTAAAATTATTCGTGTGCTTGACGAATTGGGAATTAAAGGAAGAACTAGAAAAAAGCAAATGCAACTTGCTGAAAAATACAATATAGATTATCCATCTCCTGCAGGAGGATGTTTGTTGTGTGAGAGGAGATTAAAAAATCGTTTTAAGGTTTTGATTAAAAATAATTTGATTAATGAAAATACATTGAAAATAACAAATATTGGAAGGCATTTTTATGTAGAAATTCCTAAAGGAATTTCTAATTCTAGAATTATTAAACACAAAAATAAGATTAATAAAAAAGAGGGTTGCTGGTTTGTTGTTGCGAGAAATAAGGAAGAATGTTTGGTGATTAATTCTTTTAATAATTCTATAAAAGACTCAAAAGGAAACCCAAGTGTTTATTTTTCAAAAAAGAAAGTTAGAAAATTTGCAGAAGAATTACAAAAGATTTATAGAACTGGTGCGAGTGATAAAGAGAGGAGAAAATTTCAAGAGGAGATTTTATAAAAAACCATTATCCCATGTTACTAATGAATAAAATCCCCAGATAAGGAATAAAATTACGCTTATTGTAAACAACCAAGAAACTATTAATGAAAAGTATATAATCCATTTTTTACCTTCTTTTTCTTTTCTAAATTTAGAGAATGATATTCCAGAGAGAGTGCACCCTAAAATTAATGACAGCGGATAATAAAAAATAATTTCCATCGCAAACTCTTGTAAAAAATTGATTTCAGAGACAATACAAATTAAAAAGAAAGGGATAAATAATAAATTGAGAATTGATAAGATAAATGAGAGAATAAATAATTTTAATTTCATAACCTGAATATGTTAATTATATTTATAAACTTTTTTTAATAGTCTGATAATGTGCAATCTATGTGAAACAAAACCAGTGTATGAATTTACAAACAAAAGAAAGCTTTGTAAAAATTGTTATATTCATTGGTTTGAAAAAAAAGTATTTTATACAATAAGAAAATTTGAAATGTTGGAAAAAGGAGATGTTGTGAGTTTTTCTAAAGGAGATGGTTTTAGGAAAGTTGTTTTAGGAGTTGCTCTTGAAATGCTAGCAAAAAATGGAAGAATAAAATTAACAAGTGGGAGGCACTTTGATAAATTTGCGATTCCTTTGACTATTGATTTATTTTCATATGAAATATTTAATGAGTTTGTTAATGGAAATGTTAAGGATTTGGAAAAGAAAAATAAAAAAATTATTA
>CAZWYG010000018.1:0-7935 GCA_964638105.1 Candidatus Woesearchaeota archaeon | reverse complement strand
GACACGGTTTTCGAGACCGTTGCATTAGACCACTCTGCCATTCGGGCATATGCCCCCACGAGGACTCGAACCCCGATTACACCGACCGCAACGGCGCGTTCTATCCATTGAACTATGGGAACTAATAAAATATAAAATTATGAATATAAAAATTAAACGCTTGGGATAATTATAAATAATCAAAATAATTCAATTAATAAATGAAAAAAAGAGGACAAATAACAATTTTTATAATACTTGCAATACTATTATTTTTAGGAATTATATCTTTTTTAATATTAATAAATCGTTAGTCTCTTTTTTATATAAAAAATAAACGCCCACGCCAGGAGTTGAACCTGGGAGCCCAAAGGGCCAAGATTTCCAGTCTTGTGCGATACCGTTACGCGACGTAGGCTTATTCTGAATTGAGTAAAACATATAAAATACTTTTACGTCAGACAAGAAAAGAGGAAAAATGAAATTTATAATATTTACTGATTTGGATGGAACACTTCTTAATAAAAATTATTCTTTTGCTAAAGCAAAACCTTCTCTAAAAAAGATAAAAAAAAGAAAAATTCCATTAGTCATATGCACAAGCAAAACTCGTGCAGAAATACAATTCTTTAGAAAAGAAATCCAAAACAAAGAACCTTTTATTTCTGAAAATGGAGGAGCAATTTTTATTCCAAAAAAATATTTTCCTTTCAAATTCAAATACACAAAAGAAATTCCAGGATATTTTGTAATAGAAATTGGAATGAGCTCTAAAAAACTAGGAGACAAAGTAAAAAAAATAAAAAAACAAGTAGATGGTTTCACAACTTTTACAGAAATGTCTATTAAAGAATTAGCAAAAGAAACAGGGCTTTCATTAAAACAAGCAAAACTCGCAAGAAAACGTGAATATGATATTCCAATAAAAATAAATAAAAAAAATTCTTTGAAAAAAATAAAATATGAATGCAAAAAACAAGACCTTAATTTTATTCAAGGAACAAGATATTCTCATATAACAGGCAAAAACAACAAAGGAAAAGCAGTAAAAAAACTTCTTACTCTTTACAAAAAGAAATATAAAAAAGAAAATATTCTTATTATTGGAATAGGAGATTCTGCTAATGACTTTCCAATGTTAGAACAAGTGAATAAAGGTTACTTAGTTCAAAAACAAAATAAAAAATACGCATCAAGAAAATTCAAAAAACAAAAAGGTGTAGGTCCAATTGGCTGGAATAGAATTGTAAAAAAAATATTAAAATGATAAAAAAAAGAAAAGCAGAAAATTTGTACAAAAGCTCTCTTAAAGTTTTAAGACAAGTGCAGATGAAAAACGGTGGATGCCTTGCAACGCCAAAAGGAAAAAGATATCCTTATGTCTACCCTAGAGATCATGCTTTTTGTCTTCTTGCGTTTTTATCTGAAGGGAATTACGACTGTGTAAAAAAAGGAATGCAATTCATTCTTAATGCACAATTAGAAACAGGAGCCTTCCCACAAAGATACAGCCCAGAAGGAAAAGACGCATCTTACAAACCAATACAAGTTGACGGAACAGGACTAATCCTCTACACACTTGCAGAATATTTAGAGCAAACTCACGACTTAAAATTCTTTAATAAAAATCTAGAAAAAATAAAAAAAGCAATCAAATTTTTAGAATCAAAATTATTTCCAGAACAAAATCTAATTTACACTCCAAATTCTGTACATGAATTTCCTCCAATAGATCAGGGATTAGATGTATGGACAAATGCAATTTGTTGCGCTGCACTAAGGGAACTCTCTCAAGCATTTAGCGAACTAAAACATAAAGACAGCAAAGCATCTGAACTTTCAAGAAAAATAAAATCAGGAATCAATAATAATTTATGGAATTCTAGAATAAACTCCTTTGTAAAAGTCATTCGAGTTCACGAGTCAAGCTCTGTAGATATTGACGCCGATGTTTCTCAACTCGCACTATGCGAATTTGGAGTAATTCCTGACAATGATAAAAGAATGATTTCTACTGTTAAAAGAATTGAAAAAGAACTAATCCATCCGAAACTTGGAGGGTTGTGCAGATATCATAAATACGAGGGTCGCAATAACGGAGGCTGGGGGCCATGGCCACACTTCACACTACTACTTGCAAAACATTACATTCGGCTCGGTAAAAAAAACAAAGCAGAGTCTCTAATCAAATGGGTAATTAACACAAGTTACAAGGGCCTTCTTCCTGAGCATCTTTCAACAATAGAAGATTTTGAAGAATATGTTTCTGACTTTACAGAAGCAGGAATTTTGCGAAAAGATAGAAAAATAATGATTGCAAATACGCGAAAACATCCAACTTTCAAAAAAGGAACAGCCTACATCACAATGCCTCTTGCATGGCCTCACGCAGAATTCATTCGAACATGGAATTTATACAAGAAAACTTTTCTTAAGTGATTAATAAAACTTAAAAACAACCACCAATTTTTTTATTATGTTAAAAATAGGTGTTGATGATGCAGGCAGAGGTCCTGTTATTGGTCCGATGATTCTTGCAGGAGTTTTAGTTAATTCAGAACAAGAGAAAAAATTAAAAAAATTAGGTGTTCGAGATTCAAAAGACCTAACACCAAAACGACGAGAATTTCTTGCAGAACAAATAAAGAAAAACATAATTGCATACGAAAAAGTAATCATCACTCCAGATGAAATAGAAAAAAAACAAAATAATGGAATCAAACTCAACGAAGTCGAAGCAATCGCATGTGCAAAAATAATCAACAAACTAAACAACTCAAAAGAAAAAATAAAAGTTGTCCTTGACTGCCCATCAACTTCTTTAATAAAATGGAAAGATTATCTTGTTGTAAGAATTAAGGAATTATCAAATCTAGAAGTTTCATGTGAACACAAGGCAGATAGAAATCACGTCTCTGTATCAGCTGCATCAATTCTTGCAAAAAGCACACGCGAAAAAGAAATGAATAAAATAAAAAAAATCTACGGAACTGAAATCGGTTCTGGTTACACTTCTGACCCTGCAACAAAAAGATTCATTGAAAAATACGCAGACAAATACAAAAACAAAGGAATCTTTAGAAAAACTTGGATTACATGGAAAAACGCAAGCAAAAGTTTGGGGCAGAAGAAGTTATTCTAAATAACATGAATCTTTATTAAATAATTATTTTAATATTTTTATGGAATATAAAACATTTTTACCAGTAATTCTTCCAAAAGATGATTCATTAGAAAAAGCATTGTTGAGTGTTTCTTATGAACATAGTAATGGAACAGATATAATTGGATGTGATTCTTATTCAAGAGAGATTTTAAATCAAAAACCAATTGAAATTAAAAAAAGAACACTTTATATAAGAGAGGATGAAAACTATGAATCTAAATTAAGAAAAATGGTCGAAGGAGATATAGAACCTTTTGTTATTTTATTAAGAGGAAAAGATACCCGCTTATTAAGCGCTTTATTTGTTCCAGAAGGTTATCCTAAAAATCCTCTTATCCGCTTTCTTGAATCTTAATATTAAATCTTAAAAACCTTCTTTCTTTATTTTGACATGGTGATTTTAGCTCCAATTAAATTAGGTATTGATTCATATGTGGTATCCTCGGTGGCATTTGGAAATAGTCCTTCAGTGTTTCGATGAGATTCCAAAGTCCAGGGGGCGAGTGATTTCGTGGTAGAAGTGTCACATGAACAGAAACTTCGTGCGAGGTCGGGAGTATTTTGATATGACTTACATCAAAAAAATGGTGATGCACGGCTTCAAGAGTTTCGTGCGAAAAACCGAAATCCCTTTCACAGAAGGAATAAATGTTATCCTTGGACCAAATGGCTCAGGAAAAAGCAATGTCTCAGACGCACTATGTTTTGTCCTCGGACGACTAAGTGTAAAATCAATGCGCGCAGCAAAAGCAGGTAACTTAATTTTTATGGGAAGCAAGGCAGCATCACCTGCAAAAGAAGCAAGCGTGGAAATAGTATTCGACAACTCTGAAAAAATATTCTCTATAGATAAAGACGAAGTTTCAATAAAAAGAATTGTACGAAAAAATGGACAAAGCATTTACAAGATAAACTCAGAAACAAAAACAAGACAAGACATTCTCTCGCTTCTTGCACAAGCAGGAATAGACCCAAACGGATTTAATATAATTCTTCAGGGAGAAATTCAAAACTTTGTGCGAATGCAATCAGAAGAAAGACGAAAAGTAATCGAAGAAGTTTCAGGAATCTCAATCTATGAATCAAGAAAAGAAAAATCTCTCAAAGAACTATCTCGAACAGAAGAAAAACTAAAAGAAGTAATGGCAATTCTTCGAGAGCGAACTGCGTATTTGAACAACCTTGAAAAAGAAAGACAGCAAGCCCTTAGATTCAAGAAACTAGAAACAGATGTAAAAAAACTTCGAGCAAGTATAATTAATTTTGATTTATCAAAAAAGAAAAAAGAACTCGAAAAAATCGAAGCCGATGTTTCAAAGAATATGAAAGAGGTTCAGAAATCAAAAAAAATAATTCTCAACTTAGATTCAACAATAAAAAGTTTTGAATCACGAATCGAAGATATAAATTCTACAATTCAAAAGTCAACAGGTTTAGAACAAGAAAAACTCAATCAAGAAATAGCAAACATAAGAGCAAATCTTGCAGGATTAAATGTGAGCTATGAAAATGCAGAGAAAAAAATATCAAGCATATCGCAACAAAAAGTTTCTATAAGTAATTCCCTAAGAGAACATGAATTAGAAATAAAAAAACTTCAAAAAGAAACTCCTTCCTCTCTAATAAAATCAAAAGATATTGATACGAAAAAAAAGGAACTTGAAAAAGTAGAAGAGCAAAGAAAAAAATTTTACATGATTAAATCTGAATTAAAATCAATTAAGGAGCGTCTTTCTGATAAAATAAATCTTCAAAATAATTTTACAAATGAATCTGAATTTCTTCTTCAGGAGATTAAATCAATTTCTCTTGAACTTTTTGATGAGAAATCTAATCCTGAAAAATTGAATAATTTGAAAAAAGAATTAACAGAAAAAAGAGAATTGTTACAAGGACTTAACAAAAGAGAGATTGAACTTGAAAAAATCGCGCATACCAACGAACATGAGATTGACAATCAAAATAATCTAATTGAGAAAATATCAAAAATAGATATATGCCCTGTTTGCAAAAGCAAGGTAACTAAAGAACATCTTAAAGATATTCAAAAAGAAACCATTCCAAAAATAGATTCTTTGCAAAAAGAAATTGACTCTGCTGATAAAGAACTAAGTTCAATTTATAATAAAAGAAAAATTCTTCAGCAGGACTTAGAGCAGATAACTTCTGAAATATCAAAAAGAGAGTCTGATATAAATAAAATTGCAAGTATCAATGGAAAAAAAGAGCAAATAAGAAATCTCCAAGAAAAAATAGATCAACTCAAAGTCGAGATAACTGAGATTGAAAAGCGAAAAAAATCTCTTGAAAAGAATTTCGACGAGAATCCAAATATCGAGGCAAAATATGAAACACTTAGAATTGAAGTGCAAGAATTATCTGTTTTATCTGAAGAAAACTTTACTTCAGAAATTTTATTCAAGCAAAAAGAGTTTGAGAGACTCAAGATTTCCTTTAAGCAATTATCTCGCGAAGAAGAAGATATACAAGAAGATTTTCTAAGATTAAAAAAAGTTATTTCAGATAATGAAAATCTCCTTGAAAAAAAGAAAAAACAAGAACATGCCCTTGGTGAAAAGTTTAGAAAATTAATTTCAGAAAGAGATGGAATTAATATTCAGATTCGCGAAAGAGAAAAAGAAAAAATCAAAAATCAAAATACTGCTTACAATTTTGAACAAGAAATTAATGAATTAAAGATTTCAAAAGCGCGTGTCAATGCAGAAATCAGTAACCTTGAAACAGAAATGCTTTCTTTTGAAAATACCGAGCTTATTAAATCAAATCGAGATACTCTTGTTGAAAGGCTTATGAAAACTCAAGACATTTTGTCAAGAATTGGAAATGTGAATTTACGCTCACTTGAGGTTTATGATTCTGTTAAGGAAGAATATGAATCAATAAAAGAAAAGGTTGATATTATCTCTAAGGAGAAAGAAGGAATAATGAAAATAGTTCACGAGATTGACATTAAGAAAAAAAAGACTTTTTTGAAAACTCTGAATCAACTCAATGAAATTTTTTCTCGCAATTTCTCGCAATTAAGCGTAAAAGGTGTTGTCTCACTTGCACTTGAAAATCGCCGTGAACCATTTGAAGGCGGAGTGGGGATAATTGTCAAAACAGGACACGGAAAATACTTCGATGTAAAATCACTTTCAGGAGGTGAGCAAACACTTGTTGCACTTTCATTAATATTTGGAATACAAGAATTAAGTCCTTATTACTTCTATATTCTCGACGAAATCGACGCAGCACTCGACAAAAAAAATTCAGAACGTCTTTCAGGTTTACTAAGAAAATACATGAAAAAAGGACAATACATTGTAATCACACACAATGATGAAGTCATCTCCAATGCAACCTCTATTTACGGAGTAAGCATGCATGATGGTATTAGTAAGATTATTTCTCTTAAGTTATAAATTATAAAAGCTTTAATTTACTACATCATCTGGATGCTTTCTTTCATAAGCTTCAATTTTAGATAACAAATCCTTGTGTTCTTTAATAAGTATTCCTCTTGTACCTTCAAAATCTTTCATAATCTGTTCATAATGTTCTTTAATTTTATCAGAATTTTCTATTAACTCAGAATAATGATTTTCTGTACTTTTTATCAAATCTTCATGAAGACGAATCTTCAATTCTCTTCTTTCTATTTCTCCAATCCTTCCCAAATAATCATCATAATTATTTATTTCCATTTTATTTCTCCTTGTTTGATTATAAAAGAGAAGAGAGTTAAATAAAAAATAAAATAAAATTAAAAATAAAATTAATAGTAACTCTCTCCGAATTCTTCCTGTTTCTCAGGTTTCTTTCCAAGTAAAACAATCAATATAACTAGCAATACCAAAAAGATAATTGCTAAAATGATTGTTATAAGTGCAGTTGAAGATGCTGTAAATGAGTTTCCTGTAACATTTGCATTAAGTGCTGTTGTGCTAACAAGAGTGTCACCAGAGTACACATTCACATTGAAGTCATAATCCCCTTGTGCTTCTGCTTTTGCAGTAATTTTCACTGTCTTGCTTGAACCAGCAGGAACAGAGACAACACTTGGTTCAACAGTTGTTGAGATTCCTGTAGCGGATTCTGTAACAACTCTGTAAACTTTCAATTTGTCAGTTGGATTTGCAATTGTTATGAAGTACTCACCATTCTTGTTTGCTGCAAAGCTTTTGCTTGAAGCTTCTACAATCACGTTACTTGTTGAAAATTCATTATTAACAACAAATTGAACTGACTCTTCCATGTCCAAATCATCATTCAAAACTTGTGCAACAAGTTCATAAGAACCTGACTTAGCATCATAAGGAATGTTCAAGTAGAAGTGCTTTTCAGCATAGTCTTCATCATCCTCATCACAGTAACCTTCTTCATCATAACACTCTCGTGCTACAATATCTCCATAGTAAACAGTTTTTTCAAGACCTAATTTAGCAATAGACAACTTAACATAAACATCGTCAAGTTTGTTGTAACCATTGTTTTTTATAACAACATCAACTGAAAGTGCATCACCAGCATCTACAGATTGATCTGTAGTTATAGCCATAACATCTGCACTGTAAGTTGGACGTTGAATCAACAATGTAAACTCTTGAGTTGTCTTGTAGTTCCCATTCCAAATTGTCACTTCAACATTGAAATTACCACTTACTTCATCTTCCAATTCATGAGGAATCTTTATTGTAAGTTTCTTTTGGTATTTGTAACCACATTCAATATCGAATCGACTTGTCTTGCTATCCACGTCTACATCATCGCCTTCTAATTCAACTTTG
>CAZWYG010000017.1:0-8053 GCA_964638105.1 Candidatus Woesearchaeota archaeon | reverse complement strand
GCAAGAACTACTGGCCTTACAGATAAAGCTAAAATAGCCATTACTGATAAACTTAATAATTTTTTCATATTTTATAACCTCCTTTCAGCTCTATATTTGATCCTGCAAAACAGGATATTAACCTGTTATACATGTTATACGTACAACTATGAAATGAATTAATGAAATAAGAATTACAAACCGTCGCTCTTTTGATAGTCTTTTTTGTTGTCATACAAAAATTAATAAGAGACTTCTTTAAAAGGATTTTGTCGACGGAGAATATAGTTTTTGTAGTTACTTGAAACCAATGAACTCCAAAAATCCCGTCGACAAAACAACTTTATGTAATTACTGAGAATTAATGAAAATATGCAAGATTTAACAATTAAAAATTTGTCCTCGTAGAGAAATAAGGCAATTTGATACTAATTATAAAGATGATTCAATAATCTCCCACTCATTGTCATCAATTGTCCATTCTCCAAAAAGTGACACTCCAACAATCTTCCTAGATTTATCTTTTACTTTTGAATGATAGACTTCAAGGGCATTTTTCAAGGTCTCAGGATATTGTTTGTGCGTAGGAATTGTGAACAATAAATTGTTATTAATATTGCTTTCTTCTATTTTTTCTATTTCTTCTGAAAGATAATCCTGATATTCTTCTTTGCTTTCCAATCCAAAATCATAACTTTGAATAAGAACAAGGTCAACTTTTTTGGAAACTTTTTCATAAAATTCAGAATTCCATTCCCAAACAGTTGGGTCCTCACTTAATGTTCCTGCATAGACAGTAAGCAAACTTTCCTTGTTTATCACTTTTCTCATGTCTTCAATAAAATTAATATAATCTCCTCTTTGATCATATGGAATCGCTTCTATATCTATGTGCGCGCCATCAAATCCAATTTGATTAAGATAAATATAATTGTCTCTAACATTCTCTCTAAAGTCTTCACTAAAATAATAATTCTCAAGTATAATCTCATTATAAGGTATCAGAACAAAGTCGAAGTTTTTTCCCCCTTCATAATTCTCTATGAAATCTACAAAATCTGTTAATTCTTTTTCTGTTGTAGTTAATTTCCCATTTCCATTTATATGCCCTACATCAACAAATAAATAATTTATATTGTTTTCAACAAATATGTCTAGGTTTTTATGACTTCTAAACCAGATGTTAACAAAAACACTTTCTACATTTTTCAAACGAGGAATTTCATTTTTTTCATAATTATCTTTTACATTATTTCCTCCTAAAAAATAAATAAGAAGTAAAGAAGCAAAAACTAGAAGAACCAATAACAAGATTATAATAAATTCTTTTCTCATCTTTTTCCTCATCTTTTTGCATTTAAATTATTATGTTTTGTTATATATAATAATAAAAAAGGGTAAATTTAACGATTTTTATGCCCATAGAAATAAACCCCATTTTAATTGGTTTTTTGATTGTAGCAGGATATCTAATTTCAAGCGTTGTTATAGATATTTTAACTTTAATAATCACTGCAATTAGTAAATTCTTTAGAATTCTTTTTAATATTAAAAGAAGACTTGCACCATTATCTAAAGACTCTGGAATTTCAATTATTATTCCTGCATATAATGAAGAAGCTCATATAGAAAAAGTAATAAGAAGTTCATTTAACCAAACACTTCCTCCAAAAAAAGTTATTGTTGTCAACGACAATTCAAAAGATAGAACTCTTGAAACTTGCAAAAGGCTTCAGCTAGAATATAAAAATCTACTAGTAATAAACCAAAAAGAAAACAAAGGAAAAGCATACAATATAACTTATGTTCTAAAAAAAGCAGAATTAAGTGAATTCACAATTGTTCAAGATGCAGACACATTTCTTTCTCCAACTTATTTGGAAAATATAATAAAACCATTTAGAAATAGAAGAACAGTAATAGTTACAGGATTTTCCCTCCCACTTAAACAAAATAATTTCTTTGGAAAAGTAATATATCACGGCTCAATTTTTTTGTACAAATTTTTCTCATTTAGAAAAATAGCACAATCATTTAGAAATTCTATCTCTGTTGTAACAGGCGATAGTGCTGCTTATAGAACTTCTTTTCTAAAAAAAATAGGTGGTCTTCCTCACGGAACTCAAACAGAGGATATGGATATTGCCTGGATTGCTCTTGAAAAAGGTTACAGAATCCATTATCAGCATAAAGCTATTGCAAATAGCAAAGACGCAGCAACATTCAAAGGACATTGGAAGCAAATAACTCGGTGGTATTCAGGAGGATTTCAAGGAATTTTCAAGCACAACATAAAATTATTTAGAGCAAGACCACTACTTTTCACAACAATAATTCCAATCTTCCTAGACTCAACAATTTACTCAGCTTCATTTTTATTCGCTCTTTTTGCAATACCTTTTTATCCTTCTTTTTCAACAGGTTTCTTTATTGCAGATTTTATTTTCACTGTTCCTGCAATAATATTATTTGACCCAAAGAGAATTTTACATTTACCTGAAATATATTTCATAAAAATAGTCTGGTCATGCGCATGGCTTTATTCAGGGACCAAAACTACACTACAATTTATTGGAGGAAGAAGGTCTTGGGGAGGAACCTGGAAAAAAACAAAATGATACCTCATTCAAAACCATACATCTCTCAAGAAGACATTGAAGCGGTAAGTAAACAAGTTTCTTCAGGAATGCATGCAACAGGAAATAAAACAAAAGAATTTGAAGAAAAAATATCTGAACTTATTGGAACTAAATTTGCAAAAGCAACAACTTCTGGAACAACTGCTCTTCATCTTGCATTATTGTCTTTGAATATTAAACAAGGAGATGAAGTAATTATTCCAAGTTATGTTTGCCAATCACTTCTTAATGCAATAAATCATGTTAATGCAAAACCAATTTTTGCAGATATTCAGAATAATTTTCTAGAAAAAGGTTTCAATATTTCATATGAAACAATAAAACCTCTAATTATAGAAAAAACCAAAGCAATAATTTTACCTCATATGTTTGGAGTTCCTGCAAATGTAGAAAAAATAAAATCTCTAAATATTCCAATAATTGAAGATTGTGCTCAAAGTTTAGGAGCAGAGTGTAATGGAAAGAAAGTCGGAAGTATAGGAGACATTGGAGTTTTTTCATTCTATGCAACAAAAGTTATCTCAACTGGACAAGGAGGAATGATTACAACAAACTCAGAAAAAATAAAAAACAAAATCCAAGATTTAACAACCTATGACAAAAAAGAAAATTACACTACTGGATATAATCATTCATTAACAGATATTCAATCATCTCTTGGAATAAGCCAATTAAAAAAACTTCCAGAATTTATTAATCGCAGAAAAAAAATTATTGAAAAATATGAAGAGGCATTCAAGAACACAAAACTAAAATTACCTTCTTATCCCGAGGGCACATTTGCATTTAGATATGTTATTCAATTAGAAAACAAAGAGCAAAGAAAATTAATTCAGGAAAAGTTAAAACAAAAAAACATAATTGCAGAACAACCAGTCTTCAAACCATTGCATCAATATTTAGGATTAAATAAAAATAATTTCCCAAACACAGAACTTGCTCACAACACCACACTTTCACTTCCATGTTATCCTTCATTAAGTGACGAGGAGGTTGAAAGGGTTATTGAGATTGTTAAAAATTTTAGGTGAATGTTGCAAAAATCCATTAATCAAAAAGAAAAAAATTTCTTTAGACTGCGAACATTTGAATAAAGAAATTGAAAAAAATTTAAAAGAAAAGTTTAAATTCTTAGTTTTCATATTATAAAGATGGGAAAGTGCATGGATTGTGGAAGACAGATTAGTTATTTCAATCCATTTAAACTTGCACACAACTGCACGAAGTGTGGTGTAAAAGTATGTGGAAGATGTATAATTACCTCTGAAAGAGGTCAGCTTTGTAGAGGATGTCATTTTGGAGATAAAAGAGCTGGTTGTTTTATAGCAACTGCTTGTTATGGAATTGATAGTGACGAAGTTAAGATATTGCAAAATTGGAGAGATAAAACTTTATTAAAAAATGATTATGGGAAAAAATTTGTTGGTTTTTATTACAAAACAAGCCCCACTATTGCTAAGTTTATTTCAAACAAACCCTTTTTTAAAAAAATAGTTAGAAAGACTTTATTTCCAATAACAGAATTAGTTAAATAACTCCCGTCACTTGACAGCAATTCCATCTCCCATTAATTTGACAGACTCGTTATACTAAAGAATATATCAACTACCTCCTCATTTCATAAGCATCCATTGGAGAAATCAAGTGAACATTTGAATCCCGATTCAATGCCTCAACAACTTGAACATAAGTTTTCCATTTATACTCATCTAATTTATCATCTACTCTTGTATCCTCGAAATCTTGCTGATGAGCCCAAATAGGAATAAACCTTTTTCCATTTATTGTAATCATTGGAACATCATCTCTTTCCAAAGTATCTATTTCATTAAATATTTCCTGAGGTGTCTTGAATTTCTGCTCTCTTCCAGCATCACCTGTTTTTGTGAAAGGAACTCCATACTGCGTCACATCAAATGTATCACTAGAGTTAACAGGTTCAAGACCATCACCTAAATAAACATCAAAATAAAATTTAAATCCAAGAGATTCTGCTGCCTCTTTTGTATCTTCTGTAAACCTAGAACCAATCTGATTATATAAAACAGGAATTTTGATGTCCTTACTATTTGTAAGCTCCTGCATTTTTTCTATAAAATGGTCCTGCCCTTTTTTAATTATCTCTCTTTGTTCTGCAAAAGATAATGTATCCATTTTATATTCTAATTCTCCTCCTGAATATCCTTTTTGCATCAATTCAATATTAGGTGTCAAGTACATTCTCAAAAAAATGTTATCAAAAATCACATCATCTTTAATAGATTCAGGATAAAAACTAAACACAACAGGTATTTTATTTTCCTGATAAAAATTTGTGAGCTTATTGTAAAATGAAAACCAATCTTCTGAAACTTCTCCGTCTAGGTCTCCAACATAAAGTGCAATATAAACTTCTTCATCTATGTTTGAATTTAATTTCTCATATTCAGTTAAAGAATTATTATCCTTATCATTTTGATTTGAATTAGCAGGATTGCCTTGATTAAAGGAAATAAAAATTACACTAATAATACCAATTAAAAGAATCATAAGCAGAATTATTATAGGAATTAGAATTTTTTTTGAAGCCATATTATTCTTTCCTTCTCTCTAAAGGTATTTTCCCACAACAAAATAGAGCATCAATAGCAGACATGTAAGGTAAAAATCCTGGAAAGGCCTGTTGATAAACTGGATGATTATATTCTTGAAAATCAACTTTCATTTTATTTTTATTAAATGGTTCTAAATTAAGGTAACCTTTTCCTCCGCTTCCAGAAAGGTAAACATCTGCTTTTAAAACTTCGCATATTTTTGCCAAATCTTGCGAGGCATCTGATTTTTCATATCTCTTTGGTTTAAGATCAAGCTCACTTGCTAGAATTATTTTTGTTTTTATTTGAAAACTTCTTGCTAAGAATTTTATCAATTTCATATTAAGTGAAATCAAATCATCATGGTTATTATCAAATATACTTTCTATTTCTGGAAAAAATTTATTAAAATAAGGAGCCTTTTCATAATTCAATTTTATGTCCTGCAATGTTTTTTCATTCCAAGACAAATTCTTTAATTTCAAATCTTTTTTTATAGTTGCATGGAGAATATAATCCTTCGGATCTTTAACAGGAACATTTATCCATTTTGATTGAGGTTCATTAACATCATTTCCATTAATTCTTATTCTATTCCGATTATGAAATTCTTTTTTTACATACAAAACCTCGTCTCTTATAACAAAAATTTTTGATTTCTGCATCTTATCAAAGAATCCAAGATAAGGCATGAAATTTGGCTGATGCGCAGAAACCACAAGAAAATCAGATTTCACTTTCTCCTCGGCAAATATGGTTTATCTCAAATGCTTCTGCATAAGAGGTGTTGTGACCAAAACCATGTAACCTTGCAGTAGCTTTTATCACCTCAATATCCAATGTTCCTTTTTCTATTTGTGTCTTGTAGCATTTAATAGCATCTATTTTTTTTTCAAAATCTTTTTCAGAAAGCCCAATAAAATAATGTGGTTCAAAATTTACTTTTGTAGAAGGTCCTTGAAACAAAAGAATTTCTTTGACTCTTCTTCTAGCTGCAGCAGAAACAGCATAACTACAATTTCGATGATCTTGATGTCTATCACTGCAACAATGCGTGTAAACTCTATCTATATCAAATTCAATAATTTTACCCTCGATAAAATTAACTGTGTACAGATTATCTTTAATATAACCATCTCTAAAATTACCAATAATAATATTATCTTTTTTTACTCCAAGAAGTTTTAATGAATGACGAAATTCAGATAATTTAGAAGAATGATTTCCTTTTTCTCCTTTGCTCATAACCATAATAAAAACAGAGTCTCCTCTTTCAATATGTTTAGAAATTGTTCCTCCACAACCAATTTCAATATCATCTGGATGTGCTCCAACAAAAAGTATATTTCTTTTTTCCACCATTTACTATTTCATAATTTCTACATTAAAAGCATTTTGTCGACGGAGAATATACTTTTTGTCATCCCTTTGGATTAATGAAAATATTTTTAGTAGATTAATTAGAAAATATCCTCAAAGAGAATTTCAAATTTATTAACTTTATACCTTAAATAATTATTAAAATATATAAAAAAATAATTACCACCAAGATAATTTAATAATATCTTTGAACATGCTGCTTCATTTCTGAAGCATCATCTGGATTTGGAAAATGTATTAATGAGTGAATGTCATTAGAAAGTGTCCTAATACTAACAGGGTAGTGAGAGTCAACATCATTTTCAGGATTTATAACTGTTACAATTTTTCCATTGCCTGTATTGCGAAAATAATCTAATACCCTAGACATATATTCCTGGTTTAGTTTTTGATGTTTAGGATCTTCATCTTTAAAATATCCTTTTGAGAGGCAAGTTGCAAGTTTTATTCTATCAGAAATTTCTGGATCAGGTCCAAAAATAGCTCCTTCATTTTTTATAAAATCTAAGTTTCCTCCTCTTAAAATTATCTCTCCATTTTCTATTTCAGCCATTCCTTTTTCCAAGTATTTTTTAAAAAATTCATTCATTGTTCCTGAAATATTAGAAGCAAAACCATAAATTGAAAAATGACATCCTCCTGAAGTAGGATAATGCAAATCAACTTCCCCTGTTTCTGGTCTCAATCTTATTTCATTAGGTTGCATTACTCTCTCATCCAAAGCACTTTCTAAATCTTGACGCCAATAGTCCTGACCTTCTTGAGCAACTCTTGATTTTAGAATCATAGCTCCTTTGCCTAATCTATTTTCTAAATCAAATCTTTCGCTTTGACACATATTTCCAATATCACATGGAAGATATTCAATTACATTTGGACTTTCACATGAAGAATTCGCACTAGCTGTTTTTCCTGAAAGAAAAGTCAATGCTCCTGCGCCTAATGCACTCAAACCTGCTGCTTTGAGAAAACCCCTTCTTCCCGTTGAATTATTTTTTTCCATAGGTTGTCAATAATTTTTTAGTTTAAAAGCATTTTGTCGACGGAGAATATACTTTTTGTAATTACTCTATCTTAATGAAAAGATAAATATTTTAATTTAAATCAATAAACAAATTTTAAAAATAGCGTAGGAGAAAGAATCCGAAGATTCACATAACCGAAGTTATGTCTCCTACAAAATCTTTATGTTTTTAGAGTATTTAAGATAAACTAATTACTTAGAAATTATAACAAATTAGGTAAAAAACTAACTTAGCAAATTTTATAAGTTAAACTATTTTTTGTAGAACAGGCGAGGGTGCCGGAAAGTAAATCGTTTCACGATTTTCATTCGTCCGAAATTTCAGTTTCGAACGAGTGGCAAGCCCCTCCATCAATAAATTTCGTGCGAGGGTGCCGGAGTGGTCAAACGGGCAGGACTTAAGATCCTGTGACTTAGTGTCTACGCAGGTTCGAACCCTGTCCCTCGCATTTATGGAA
>CAZWYG010000016.1:0-8173 GCA_964638105.1 Candidatus Woesearchaeota archaeon | reverse complement strand
TAAAATGAATAATTTGAATAAATACAAAATCATTTTTGAAGGAGATTTTGCATAATGGAAAAAAAGAATGTTCATTTAATTGTAAAGAGATTTCTAGAAGATCATTCTCTTGTTGAATCTAATATAATTTCATTTAATAATTTTATAAAATTCCGAATGCAGGAAATTGTCGACGAAATTGAACAAACAATTGACAATGAAAACTTTGAAATTCAACTTGGTAAAATAAAAGTTGGTAAGCCAGACCTTACAGAAGCTGATGGAAGTTCTTCCAGGATAATGCCTTATGAAGCGCGATTGCGAAAATTAACTTATGCTGCGCCTGTTACACTTGAGATAACAGTAAAAAAAGGAGAGCAAGTTGATTCAGGTGAAGTTGAGATTGGAAGGATTCCAATAATGGTAAGAAGTGAATTATGTAATACAAGTGGATTGTCTAAAGAAGAATTAATACAAAACTATAATGACCCAAAAGATCCTGGAGGATATTTCATAATCAAAGGTAATGAAAGAGTTATGGTAATGGCTGAGGATTTGGCAGAAAATCAACCTTTTATTGAACCAGACAAAAAAGGTGAAATGCAATTAAGATTATTTTCTCTTCGAGGAACTTATAGAATTCCTGTTACAATTAATGAGAATAAAGAAGGAATTTTTGAGGTTAGTTTTAGTCGACTAAAAAATATTCCTGCTGTCATTTTATTGAAAGCATTAGGAATGTTAAAAGAATCTGATATTGCAGATAATATTGGTAAAGATAAAGATAATGTTATAGTTAATCTTTATGAGTTTGTAGACGTTGCAACAAAAGAAGATGCAATGATGAAAATTGCTGAATTGACAAATTTACAAGGAACTAAAAAAGAAATTCTTGAGAGAGTTAATCAAAGAATTGATTCTTATTTATTTCCTCATATTGGTCAGAAAAAAGAAGATAGATTTAGAAAAGCAGAAACTCTTTGCAAATTAATAAAACAGTTTTTGACAACAAAAGAAAATCCAAATCTTAAAACAGACAAAGATCATTATGCTAATAAAAGGGTTCGACTTTCTGGTGATTTGCTTACAACATTATTTAGAGTTAATCTCGGTATTTTAATTCGTGATATTCAATATTCTTTGCAAAAAGTTTCAAAGAGAAAGAAGTTTTTTTCAATTAAGGTTATTGCTAAATCGACGCTGTTTTCTCATCGTGTTGAGTCTGCGATTGCCACAGGTAGTTGGACAGGAGAGAGAAGTGGTGTTACACAAAACATGCAGAAGACTAATTACTTGGATACAATTTCCCAATTACAAAGAGTTGCGAGCATGCTTCAAAGTGACCAGGAGAATTTTTTAGCGAGAACTTTGCATCCAACGCATTATGGAAGATTCTGCCCTGTTGAAACTCCTGAAGGAACAGAAATTGGTTTAAGGAAAAATCTTGCAGTATTGAGTAAAGTGTCCACGAGAACACCTCTTGATTCAGATAAATTTATCAAAGAACTTCAAAAAGAAGGAATGACTAATAAAGGGGAGTATGATGTTTTCTTTAATGGGCTTTTTATTGGATGTATTGAAAAGTCTGCAGATTTCATAAAAAAATTAAGAAATAAAAGAAGAGAGAATTCCTTGCCTGCGCAAATGAGTTTTAGACAGGATGATGATTACAAGACTGTTTTAATTTCAACAGAGCCTGGAAGAGTTCTTCGACCAATTATAATTGTTGATGAATGTGTTCCAAGATTGAATTCAAAACATTTATTGAAAATTGAGAATGGAGAGATGAAATGGGAAGATTTGATTAAAGAAGGAATTATAGAATATATTGATGCTGCTGAAGAGGAAAACATGCTTGTTGCACTTTTTGAAGACGAGTTGACAAATCAGCACACTCATCTGGAAATTGACCAAACTGACTTATTTGGTGTTGTGACAATTACTGTTCCTTATGCAAATCACGACCAGAGTTCAAGATTAATGAGAGGAAGTAAGACATTCAAACAGGCGCTTGGGCTTTATTCTGTTAATTATCTTTGTAGGCTTGATACAGATGTTTCAATTTTGCAATATCCGCAAAAACCAATTGTGAGAAGTTTTGTTTATGATACATTAAAGACTTATCCAGCTGGACAGAATCTTGTTGTCGCTATAATGCCTTATGAAGGTTATAATATGGAAGATGCTCTTGTTCTTAATAAAGGAAGTCTTGACAGAGGTGTAGGTAGAAGTTTTTACTTTAGACCATATTCAGCTGTTGAAATGAATTATGCAGGTGGATTAAAAGACGAAATACTTATTCCTGAAAAGGATGTTACTAGTTATAGAATTGAAACGGATTATGAATATCTTGACAAAGACGGTATTGTCTCTCCTGAAACAGACACAGGTGATGGTAAAGTTTTGATTGGAAAAGTTTCTCCTCCTAAGTTTTTATCAGAAGCAAGAGAGATTTCTGTTAAAACCAAGAAAGAATCTAGTGTTTCAATGAGGCAGGAAGAAAGAGGAGTTGTTGAATCTGTTTTTATTACAAATGATTCAGAAAGCAATAAGATTGTTCATGTTAAAACAAGGGACCAGAGAATTCCAGAGATAGGTGACAAGTTCGCGACATCGCACGGGCAGAAAGGTGTTCTTGGTTTAATTGCCCCAGAAGAAAATATTCCATTTACATCCGAAGGAATTCGTCCTGATATAATTTTCAACCCACATGGTATTCCAAGCCGTATGACTGTTGGTTATCTTCTTGAACTTTTAGCAGGTAAAACTGGTTGTATTAAAGGTGAAATTGTCGACGGAACTCCTTTCACAGGTGTTAGCAAGAAAGAACTTGAAAAAGAGTTGAAGGATTTAGGATTTAGATATGATGGAAAAGAGACAATGTATCACCCTATTACTGGAAAGATGATGGAAAGTAAAATTTTTGTTGGTAATTTGTATTATCTTAAATTAAAATACATGGTTGGAAATAAGATTCACGGTCGTGCTTCTGGAAAAATTGCGCTTCTTACAAGACAGCCAACAGAAGGTCGTGCAAGAGGTGGAGCATTGAGACTTGGTGAGATGGAACAGCAAGCACTTGTTGCGCATGGAGCATCGCTATTGTTAAAAGAAAGATATGATTCAGACAAAGTTATTTTACCAATATGTTCAAAATGCGGGTCAGTTGCAATCGAGGACAACATAAGAAACAAAATTGTTTGCCCAATGTGTGGAGCCGAAGATGTAGAATATATTGAGGTTTCATATGCTTTCAAGTTGCTTACTGAAGAATTGCAAGGATTGCATATAAACACTTCGTTTGAATTAAAAAACAAATATGAATAAAATGGTATACAATAAATTTGATTTAGAACTAATGAATCTCCAAGAAATGTTTGAAAAATCAAAACGATTTGCTACAGATACTGCCGCATGCACGGAGGAATGTGAATTGATTGAAGATTGCAGGAAATATGGTCTTTATTGTGAAGGGCGAGAAAGTAAATGCAAGCATGCAATAAGAGGAGTTTAGATGGCACAAAAAATAATTAAGAAAAAAATCGGGGAAATAAGTTTTTCATTACTTAGTCCTGAGCAGATTAAAAAATTGAGTGTTGCAAAAATTGTGACGCCTGAGTTGTATAATATCGATGGATATCCTGTTGATGGAGGTTTGATGGATTTGAGACTTGGTGCAATTGACCCAGGTGTGCGATGTCGAACTTGTGGTGGAAGAATAAAAGAATGTCTTGGTCATCCAGGAAGTATTGATTTAGCAAAAGCTGTTGTTCATTTGAAATACATTGCACTCATAGAAATGGGTTTGAGATGTTTTTGTCAGGATTGTGGAAAACTCAAGGTTGCAGATAAAGATTTTGAAAAATATTCACCAAGCCAGAGAGCAAAAAAAGCAAAGGATGTAAAAAAATGCCCTCATTGTGGAGAAGCTCAGGAAAAAATTCGTCTTGATAAACCAACTAGTTTTTATCGAGGGAAAATCCGTATTTTTCCAACTGAATTAAGAGACATTCTTGTTAATGTTTCTGATGAAGAATTAAAAAAAGTAGGGATTAATCCAAAAACAGCTAGACCAGAATGGGGTGTTTTGACGTCGCTTCTTGTTCCTCCTGTGACGATTCGTCCAAGTATTATTCTTGAATCAGGAGAGAGAAGTGAAGATGATTTGACTCACAAGTTATCTGATATAATTAGAGCTAATCAAAGACTTTGGGAAAACCTGAATGCTGGGGCGCCTGAGGTTATTATCGAGGATTTATGGGATTTGTTGCAGTTTCATATTACAACTTTCTTTGATAATACTGTTGCAAGAATTCCTCCTGCAAGACATCGAAGTGGTCAACCATTAAAGACAATCACAGAGAGGATTAAGGGTAAAGAAGGAAGAATAAGAAAGAACCTTGCGGGTAAAAGAGTTAATTATTCTGCACGTTCTGTTATTTCACCTGACCCATTATTAGAGATAAATGAAGTTGGAGTTCCGTATGAAATTGCAAAGGTTGTTACTGTTAGTGAAACGGTTAATGAATTGAATATTGAAAAATTAAAAGATCTGATTAAAAAAGGTTCTGAATATCCAGGTGCTAATTATGTTATTCGTACTGATGGAAAAAGGAAAAAGATAACAGAAGATTTAAAGAACGAAATAATTGAAGAGCTTGCTGTAGGTTACAAAGTTGAAAGACATCTTAATGACGGAGATATTGTGTTATTTAATCGTCATCCAAGTCTTCATAGAGGTAGTTTAATGGCGCACTTTGTTAAAGTTCTTCCAGGAAGGACATTTAGATTACATCCTGCTGTTGCTGCTCCATATAATGCTGATTTCGACGGTGATGAGATGAATATCCACTCTCCTCAGACAGAAGAAGCTCGAACAGAAGCAAAAATACTTCTTGATATTAAAAAGCATCTTATCTCTCCAAAGAATAATTCTACTTTGATTGGTGGTGTAAAGGATACAAATACTGGAAATTATCTTCTTGGTCGAAGTGTTCTTTCAAAAGAAGATGCAAATAATTTATTGTATAAAGTTGGGATTGATGCAGAAGTCACTAAAAAAAATATTGAAGGAACAGAATTGTTTTCAATGATCTTACCAAAAATGGATTTCTCAAATAAATATATTACAATTAAAGATGGTAAAATTATCAAAGGTAAAATAGATAAAAAAACGTTTGGTGGCGGAGGAATTTTGATAAAAGAGCTTGATAGAATTCTTGGAAGAGAAGGTACATTTGATGTAATAAAAAAATCATTCCTTCTTGGAACAAAATATTTATCTGACAGAGGTATTACAATTGCTCTTGAAGATTTAGATATGGACGAGAAAGTAGTTGAGAAAAGTGATGAAGTTGTAAGAAAAGCTGAGAAAAAAACAGATGAGATTTTGAGATCATATGAAGATGACACAATTGAAATTATTCCTGGTAAGACAAAAGAAGAATCAAGAGAGATAAAGATTTTGCAAGTACTTAATGAGACAAGAACAAAAATTGGTGAAATTGTTCAAGAAGAGTTTCCAAAAGAGAATCCTGTTGCACACATGATAAAGTCTGGTGGCGGAGGAAACATGCTTAATATTACTCAGATGGCTTGTTGTGTTGGTCAGCAGCAATTAAGTGGTAAAAGAATTGATTTTGGTTACAAAGAGAGGACCTTGTCTTTATTTAAGAAAAATGATTTGAATCCACGTGCAAGAGGGTTTATTTATAGTTCATTTATTGAAGGATTAAGACCAGATGAATTCTTTTTTGGTGCAATTACTGGAAGAGATTCTCTGATGGATACAGCTTTACGAACTCCTAAGTCTGGTTATCTTTATAGAAGATTATCGAATGCATTACAGGATTTAAGAATTGAATATGACGGAACTGTTCGTGATGGAAATAATAATGTTATTCAATTTGAATATGGGGATGATGGGATTGATGTTGCGAAACTTCATACAAAAGGCAGAATTGAACCAGGGGAAGCAATTGGAATTGTTACTGCACAATCTTTTGGAGAACCTTCTACACAAATGGTTATGAGAACTTTCCACATGGCTGGTGTTGCAGAAATGCAGGTTACAATGGGTTTACCTCGCCTTATTGAAATCTTTGATGCAAGAAAAAAACCTTCATCACCAAAAATGGAGATTTATTTGAATAAGGATTATAACAATGAAGACGCTGTTAGAAAGTTTGCAGAGAGAATTAAAGAAATTACTTTGGGTGAGCTTGCTTCTGAAATTGATACTGATTTTACTGGTAAGGAGATGACAATTATCTTAGATAAGAAAAAATTAAGAAATTCGAGCATTAATGCTACAAAGGTTTTAGAAAAATTAAAGTCAATGAGTATTTCTGCAAGAGAAAAAGATAATTCAGTTGTGCTTAATTTGTCTAAGATGAACTTTAGAGAAATCTATAAGATGAAAGAAAAACTAAAGAAGACAATTGTTGCAGGTGTTAAGGGTGTTAAGCAGATTTTGATTGTTAAGAAAGATAGAGATTACATTATAATGACTCTTGGAACTAATCTTAAAGAACTTATTAAAATGAAAGAAGTTAATGTGAATAAGATTTTGTCAAATGACTTGTATGAATTTGCAGATGTTTTTGGAATTGAAGCTGGAAGACAATTGATAATTAATGAAGCAAAAAATGTTCTTGATAGCCAGGGTTTGAATATTGATGAAAGGCACTTTAAGTTAATTGCCGATGCTATGACTAATATTGGAACAATAAAAGGTGTTACAAGAATGGGAATTATTGCACAGAAATCATCTATTCTTGCTCGTGCGACATTCGAGACACCTGACAAGCAGTTTGTTAATGCGACTGTTAAAGGTCAGAGAGAGAAATTGTCAAGTGTTATTGAAAATATAATTTTGAATCAACCAGTTCCTGTTGGTACTGGCCTACCTGGACTTCATGTAAAAGTCATTGGACCTTTGACAAAAAAAGAAAGTGAAAAGAAAACAGCTGAGAAAAAAGTTGTTGAAAGTGCTAATAAGTGATTCCTATATAAATTCTTAAAAAGTTAAATTTAGTTTATACAGATGAAATTAAAAGATATTCTTAAAAGAGCTGCTTATAATTATAAAGAACTTCCTACAAAAGAATATCAAGAATATCTTAATGAAGAAAATATCTTAAGAAAATTGGATTTTAATTTATTGAATTTTATTAGAGGAAGAATTAAAGAGATTAAATGGATTGAACCTGCTCAATTTTTAAGATTTCAAGAACCTCATGATTATGCTGTTGCAAGAAAAGTTGTTGATTCGGATGAAGAACATTATATTTCTTTTGTTTTGAAAATTAAAAAAAGAAAGGATTTAGATTATTTTATTTGGTATTCTTCACAAGAAGATTTTATTGAAGAGGATTATGAAGAGGTTTATAACACATTAATAGAAAGGACAAAAAAGAAAATTAAAAACAATTCGAGAATATTAAAATTTCCTTCATTAAAAAAAGAAACAAAACTTTAAATGCCTCGCTAACACTCGACGTAAAACCATTTCTTAACTTGAAAATTTGAAACAAAAAGGTTTTAGGAGCCACTTGAACCCAAAGATTTTTTGAATCAAGAAAAATCTTTGCTAAACACTTTTGTAATTGGGACAGTAGACAAAAGTTTTTAAACGAACTTCTTTTAGGAAAATTATCAAAAGATGGCAAATACATTGGACATGCAGGGAATTCGGCATTTGAATCTTTTTAATAGGATTACAAAAGTTCCGACAAGATATTACTTTCATTATAACAATCAAATTGTTTTTTGTGTTCCAGGGAAACTTGTCTCGAGAGCAGTTGGTGAAAATGGAGAGAATGCTAAAAAAATAAGTAGTGTTTTGCGAAAAAGAATCAAGATAATTCCTAGTCCAAAAGGGATTGGAGATGTTAAGGTTTTTATAAAAAAGATTGTTGAACCAGTTGAATTCAGAGATATTGAAATTCAGGGGAATGAAATTGTTATTTCTGCTAATAGGCAAAGCAAGGCATCATTAATTGGAAGAGATAAAAGACGATTAATTGAGTTGCAAAAAATAATAAAAGATTTTTTTGGAAAGGAAGTGAGGATTGTTTAGGAAGACTAAATACCTTACCAACAACTTTAAAAATAGTTTTTATATCAATTAACTATGTGATTAAATACAGCAAAAAAATAGATAAAGAAAAGAAAGAAATTCCTATGTAAGGAC
>CAZWYG010000015.1:4822-8180 GCA_964638105.1 Candidatus Woesearchaeota archaeon | reverse complement strand
CCTACTGCTTACAAGGCAGTCGCTCTACCACTGAGCTATGCAGGCATTAACAAAAGAAAGTAAATTCGTTTAAAAATTTTCTTATAGTAAATTAATCAGGTTTATTGCTCTTTGTCACGGCTGTCTTTTAATCTCTTAAGATAATCCCTGTCTTTCATTAATCTTTTTCTGTCTTCTTTTAATCTTCTGGCATCTCGTGCAATTCTCATTTCTGTTTCTGCTTCTTGAATTTTAGATTCTGCGTCTTTAACATAAGTATCTTCATCTTCATCACCATCTTTCTTAGAATCTTCTTTTTTATCTTCTTCCTTAATTTTTTTATCATCTTCTTTATTGTTTTCTTTTTCCTCCTCCTTTTTTTCCTCTTCTTGTTTAGGAGTTTCTTTTTCCTCCTCTTTTTTTGTAGATATAGGAGAATTATTTTTCTTTGAAAAAAGTTTTTTCTTAAGAGTGCCTTTAAGGAAAAAAGCAGCCCCTAATAATGCAAAAGTAATAACAAAATAAAAAATAAATTTAGAATAAGGATTTGAACCGCCATCAGAATCAAATAATTTACTAAACAAACTTTTACTTTCAGATTTTTCTGAATCAGTGTTTGTTATGTCTCCGGTGATTTGTTCAGTAGAATTCTCTTGAGAAATAACAACCTCTTCAGTTGTTTCTTCTGTTTCAGAAACATTTTCTACAACAGATTCATTTTCTATAACTTCTACTGTTTCAGGTTCAACAACATCTTTGTTAAATTCAATCATTGATTCATTTGGAATTCCTGGAAGTAAAATTAATGAGAAATCTTCTCCATTCACTAAACCATCGAATTCACGATAAACTAATTTTTTGGTTCCTTCCATTACAAAAACTGATAAATCAAATTTTTCTTCATCACTTACAAATGTGGTAGTTAGTTCTCCTTTACCTGATTGCAATGTTTGTGAACCAAAAGAAATTACTGATTCTGTTGCTCTATCTGGATTTAGAAAATTTATATTGATTGTGTGGTTTCCAAGAGTGTTAATTTTTATGTTTGTTTCTAGAGCAGTTGCAAATTGGAAGATAAAAATTACTGCAAATACAATTATCAAGCTCTTTTTTAACATAGTTTAATAGAAAATCAGGATTTATAAATATTATTTTAGTTTCACTGCAGTGCCATAAGTAAATCAAAGATTTTCATATGCTCGTAAACTCGTTCAAACAAGTTTGAATCACCGCAGTTTCACTGCAGTGCCATAGGCCAACATTTCTGAAGCACCTTGCATAACCATTGAAGTCATGAATCTCATTCCAATAATTGCGTCTGCACCTTTTTTGACTGCGTCGTTTACCATTCTGTTAAAAGCTTCATCTCTTGCTTGGGCAGTCATTTCAGTGTATGTTTTTATTTCTCCACCAACGAAGTTTTTGAATCCTGCACCAATATCTCTTCCAATGTTTCTTGCTCTCACTGTGCTTCCACGAACAACACCTAAAACTTGTGCAACTTTTTTTCCAGGAATTTCTTCTGTTGTAGATATAGCTAATTCTTTCATATTATTTCTTAGTTCTTTTTTTATTTAAATCTTTTCTTTCTTCAATTTCGTCTTCTTTTTTATTAAAGAAAATAAATAGTCCAACAATAAAAAAAACTATCCCATATATTAATAAAAAAAGTGTTGTGAAAAAGGATGCAATTGTTAATGCGATTCCTCCTAAGAATAATATAATTCCTGTGATTGTTCTGCTTGTTTTGTTCATGTTAAATAAAGAATAATAAGTTAATAAATTTAACCAATGCGAATTGCTTTTCCTTTTACAATTGCTTTTGATATTTTTTTTCTTGCATTTTTTAAAAGACGCGATAATGTTGGTTGGCTTATTTTCATTTTTTCTCCTGCTTTAATTTGTCCAATATTCTCAAAATCAACTAAGCGAATTGCTTCAAATTCAGGAAGTTCGAGCACTATTTCCTCGAGTTCTCTTAGTCGAATTCCAGCTGGCTTAAAATAATTTGCTCGTGGTTTTCCCCGCACTCGTCTTCTGATACACGGTCTAGGCATTGTTTTTTACCTCTCTTTTCATTTTTCCATTGCATTTAGGACAATTTACTTCAGAACAAGGTTTTCCTCGTTCATGTTTGATTTTGTAATTACATTTTTCACAAATGCAATATCCTCCAGTTCCCTTGCCTTTCCAATTATAAGATTCACCAAATCCAAAAGAAGGTTTGTAGAAATTCTGAGAAACATCGTGAGATTTTATTTGAATTGCAACATAATTTAAAGAATGAATTGATTCTTCAAGTTCTTTTCTTAGGGATTCTGAAATTTTTGTCGCTTCATCAACTTTGATATTTTTATCTAGTTTAATTTCAATATTTGCAGAAACATTTGCACCTCTTTTCTGAGTTTTTAATTCTGATAATTCTATTTTATTTTTTTTAATAATCTCTTTTATTTTTTCTTCAGTTTCTTTATTTGCCTTAGTACCAAGAAGCTCGTCTATTGTCTCTCTTCCTAATACGATTGATTCTTTTATTATGTAAATGCCTATAATTAATGCCAGAATTGAATCCAGTTTTGAGTAAAAGTCTACAAAAAATAATCCTACAAAAACTCCTAATGAGACTAGTAAGTCAATTCTAGAATGTATTCCATCAGAGATTAAACTAACTGAATTGTATTTTTTTCCGTATTTGATTTTTATCTGAGACATTACAAAATTAGTCAAAGCTGAAAAACCCATTACTCCGATTGCAAGATAACTTAAACTTGTTAATTCTGGATTTAGGAAACTTTTTACAGCTCCAATTAAAATTATAATTCCAGATACAAAAATTATTAGTGTTATTACAAATCCTGAGATTACTTCTGCTTTTCCGTGCCCGTAAGGATGTTTTTTGTCTGCTGGTTTTTCTGCTGCTTTTATTCCTATAAAACTTATAATTGAAGCGACAACATCGGTTGCAGAATTTATACCGTCGGCTAGAACTGCAGAAGATTTTGAAATCCATCCAATTACGATTTTTCCAATTGCTAGAATTAAATTTGCAATTACTGCAAGAATTGAGACAAAGATTTTGTTCATTTTAAAAAAAAGAAAAAGAAGTTAAAAATTATTCGATTTTTTTCAAAGCTTCTTCTAACTCCTTTTTTTCTGCTTCAACTTCTGCAAGTTCTGCTTTAAGAACTTTTTTCTCTTGTTCTGAAGTTAACTGAACGTTTTGCGGAAACCTTCGAAAACCAAATCCTCTTCCAAACCCTCGTCCTCTTCCAAAACCTCTAACAGGTCTTGCACTTTCACAATTTCCCATTTGAAGTCCAGTTCGAGGTCCTTTTCCTGTTGGTCCTGTTCTATCTTGTCCTGGCATTTTGTTTCTCCT
>CAZWYG010000015.1:2567-4722 GCA_964638105.1 Candidatus Woesearchaeota archaeon | reverse complement strand
TCAACAATAATTTCTGCTTTTTTATCATCAATTAAAATTTGCGCGATATTTTTTGGAATATTTGCAATTTGCCCTTTATCATATGGTCCTATTTTTTCACCTTTAAGTCCAACAAACTCCCCAATACTTTCTATAAAAACAATTAATTCATTTTCACTTTCTTTTTCTTCAACACCATTAAGAAGTAAATTCAAATCCTTATCAGAATCATTAATAGATTTTACAAGTTCATCAAACAAGCTTTTTTCAAAAAGAAACATATTTTCAAAATCCTGTTTTGATATTCCAGTTTCAGTTGCAATTAAAACTAGTTCTAAGATTTTTTTTCTACGTCGTAACATCAATTCTTTGAATAGTGTTATTGCATTTTCTAATTGTTTTTTTGTTTTGACAAGATTGTCAGAAAATAAATCATTTTCTTTTGCAATAACTTCCTTTTTTTCTTTGAGATAAATCGCAACTTCTTGCACAAATTTTTTTGGGAGACTTTGTAATTGTTTTGAATATCTTTCTTTTCTTGCATACTCATAAATGTCGTTATAGGTTATCATGAATTCTAAAATTTCAGAAGTTTTTATGGATTGTTATTCTCAATTACTTATCAAATCCAATTGTTTTTAAGAATTCTTTTCCAGTGATTTTTCCAAGTGTTCCTTTTCTACATTCTTTTTCGCAGAATTTTTTTTCTCGAGGAATTGAATCGTTGTATAATAAAACAGGTACAGGGTCTGCAGAATGTGATTTTAGTTTGCATGGTGTTGAATGATCAGCAGTAACAGCAATTTTTATTTTTCTAGGAGGTGCGAATTTTTTCAAGAACTTAAATAAAGTTAAGTCAAGGTATTCAATCATTTTTTTCTTTTCAATTGGTTTGTTATCGTGTCCTGGTAAATCAGTTTCCTTAATATGAATATAAGCATAATCAAATTTCTTGTAGTTTTTGCTGAGAGCTTTAATATTGAATTTGCATGCTTTTCTCAGACCTTCCCATAGATTTTCATAAGCATCTAATTTTTTTATAGGAGGATAACTAAAAACATTAACTTCCATTCCACTTAAATCTGAGAATCCAATTTCAAGAGGCATGTAACTAGGTGAAATCCATTTTGGATATTGTTTTAATTTTGGAACTTCTATTCCTGCTCCGCGAATAAGAATATAGTTTGCCGGCATTAATCCTTTTTTTATCCGTTCTCTGTTAACAGGATTTTTTTTCAAGGTCGCGCGCGCTTTTTCAAGGAATTCATTTACAATATTTACTGAATAAATTGTGTTTTCTTCTTCGTCAGTTGGTTTACAGCTTCTTATTTTTGAAAAAACATTTGATTTCCCTTGAACATAAGTCATATCATTTGACAAAATTCCGTCTGAGAATCCTCCTTGAAAAACAAGTGCTGCTCTGTGTTGAACTGTTGGTTTAAAAATAAATTTGACTGGCATCTTGATTTTGTTAATTGATTTTGCGATTTTTGCTGCTTCAGCAGTTGTAAGTGTTCTTCCAGCTCTTCTGTCTAGAATATTTCCTTTTTCGTCTATTGTTGCAAAGTTTGCTCGAAATGCTAAATCTCCTCGAGTTAATTTCATTCCTGAACCTCTTGCTTCTAATTGTCCACGTGTGCTTGAGATTAAATCATTTCCAAAGATTGAGACCATTGCTTCGTCTGATTCTGGAATAAAACCTGGTTTTACTGGGAACATGTAACCTAGTTCTCCACGTGTTGCAAAAAAATTAAGATTGGGTGTATCTGCTGCTTCGAGGGGTGTTTTTCCATCCAAAAGATTATGTGGCAAGTCTCCAATTCCGTCTAATATCACCAATATCCCTTTCATTTGATAACTAAAGGATTATTCTTTATAAAAATTTAGATATTATTATTTAATTAACCATAATCCATAAAGATCATGATGAGGGAGAGTTATCTCACCTTCGCGAACAACCATTCTATAAGAAGTATGATCTTCATTTCCCAAAAGAATACCTTCGATAAATCTTTTATGCCAATCAAAAACTAAAACATGCTTTCCTTTATTTTTAGAAATTACTTCCCTCCTTATACCATAAGCAGCATCATCAAAAAGTTCTCTCTCCTTTGGAGAACAACACTCTTCAAAAAAAGGTAAATCTAAAGGAAGTTTAATCTTTTTGAGTTCCATT
>CAZWYG010000015.1:0-2467 GCA_964638105.1 Candidatus Woesearchaeota archaeon | reverse complement strand
TTTATCATAAGGAATAAACCAATTAATTGTTTCATCGCGTGAAGCATTTTCCATAATTTTTCTAAATAAACGAATGGAATTTCCATGTCCAGAAATCGCGATATTTACTTTATTTTTTTTGATGAATTTTTTTAAATAAATAATAAATTTTTTCACTCTTTTTTCAACATCTGCAAAACTTTCACCATGTGGAGCAGCAACATTATAACCTCGATGAATTGCTTTATATTCTTCTTCTCCTAAAAATTTTTCAATTTTCTTTCTTAAATGAGGATTTAAATTTTCAATTGCATCTCCTTCAACTCTTAAATTGTAAGATTGTTTTCCAATTTTTTTAATAAAACTTTTATGTGTTGTTCCCTCTAGAATTCCATAGCTTCGCTCAATTATTCTGTCATCTACTAAAACTTTCTTGCATTCAGGATGGAATTTTAAAACGAAATTTAGTGTTTCTTTAGAGCGTGGAAGTGAAGTGTGAAATGCTACATCAATTTTTTTGTTTTTTAATTTTTCTGCGATTTTTTTTGCATCTTGTTTTCCTCTCCAAACAAGTTTTGTATGTCGATGTCCAGTAAACAAACCTTTCACATTGTAATATGTTCTTCCATGCCGAAACAAATAAATTTTACACCTCATTATTTTAAAAAATATCTAACTTTATAAACATTGCAATTCTTTTAATTTATGTTCTCAAAATTAAAAGATAAATTAAAGAATTGGGCAAAAAAAGTTTCTGAAAAAGCAGAAGTTGAGGTTGAAGAGGCACCGCTCGGTGTACAACCGCAAGGGTTGCGAGAACCCCAATACCCTAATAACCTAAAGGTCACAAGAGGGCACGAGAGTGCGGAATTAAGGGGCAAAGTTTCTAAGAAAGAGAAAAAGGAAAAGAAAGATAAGAAAGAAGAGAAGAAAAAAGAAAAAAAAGCTAAGAAGGAAGTTGAGGAAGAAGTTAACGAAGAGGTTGAAGAGATTGAGGTTCCTAAAAAGTTTAATGTTGGAACTCAGAAGGTTGAGCCTGATTTAGAAAAGCTTGAGGAGATTGGAGAGAATTTAGAAAAAGAGCAAGTTGAAAAATTAGAAGAAACACCTGAGCCTGGAACTAAGTCTTTTTTTAAGAAGGTAACTTCTAGAATTTCAAAGGTTAAAATAACTGAAAAGGATTTTGAGATTTATGGTGAGGAGTTGGAGTTGCTTTTGTTGGAAAATAATGTTGCTATTGAAGTTGCAGAGAAAGTGATTGAGAGATTAAAGGAGGAGATTGTTGGAAGAGAGCTTTTGAAAAAGGAAGTTGAGGAAGAGATTAAGGATAAGTTGAAAGAGATTATTGAGGAGATTTTGCTTGAGCCGTTTAGTATTGTTGATAAAATAAAAGAGAAGAAAGCGAATAAAGAGCCTTATGTTATTTTGTTTTGCGGAATTAATGGAACAGGTAAGACTACTTCGATTGCAAAGATTACAAAGTATTTGCAAAAAGAAAATTTGAGTTGTGTTCTCGCTGCAGCTGATACTTTTCGTGCAGCGTCGATTGAGCAGATAAAAAAGCACGGTGAGAATTTGGATGTGAGAGTTATTGCAAATGAGTATGGTTCTGATCCTGCGTCTGTTGGTTTTGATGCAATCCAATATGCAAAAAAGCATGGAATTGATGTTGTTTTAATTGATACTGCTGGGCGAATTCATACAAACAAAAATTTACTTCGAGAGATTGAAAAAATTGTTCGTGTTTGCAAACCAGATACAAAGATTTTTGTTGGTGAGGCAATTGCAGGAAATGATATTTTGGAACAGGTTAGGAGTTTTAATTTTTCAATTGGAATTGACGGGATAATTTTAACAAAGGCAGATACTGATGAGAAAGGCGGAACAGCTTTGAGTGTTGGTTATGTTACAAAGAAACCAATTTTATTTTTAGGAACTGGACAGGAATATGAAAAAATAATTGTATTCAATAAGAAAAAGTTTGTTGAGGATTTGGGTTTGTAGAAATTAAGAATATTTTTTTATTTTGAGTTTAGGATTCCCACTAACTTTCGGCGAAGCCGAAAACCCGCCCGTAATTCTATTTGAATATCCAAATGTTAGTTAAACTCAAAATTTTTATTTTAATTTTCAATCACCTCGCACGTAAGTGCGAACCAAAAACACCAACAAAAGTAGGAAATTCATTCATTACTTTCAATGCTTCATTTTCTAAAAGTCCTGCAATAACTTCTGGAGGTTTTCCAAAAAAACCATTGCAATTCTCAAGGTTTTCGTCCTGTAGAATTTTCCATTTTGAGTATCCGCCCATTAATGGAGAGACAACTGCAAAAACAACTTTTTTTATTTTGTATTCGCGTGTCATGAATGAGCACATTGGGCAGGGTTCGCAGTTTGAGTAAAGTGTGCAATCTGACAAGTCTGAAGTTCCTAGTTTTTTGTGTGCTTTATCCAAAACAATTATTTCTGCATGATCTGAGATTTTATT
>CAZWYG010000014.1:0-8188 GCA_964638105.1 Candidatus Woesearchaeota archaeon | reverse complement strand
CTATGCCACACCAATGCGTTCATTGTAAAAAGATAATTCCTATTGGAAGCAAGGAATTGCTAGAAGGATGTGAAAAATGTGGAGGAAGGTTCTTTTTTTATATTCGTGATGAACAGCTTGAGAAAGCTAAAGAAGAACCAATAATTGATATTCCTGATAAAGACAAAAAGAAAATTGAAAAAGATTTTCGTGAGATGGCTGGAATTGTCGACGAGGATGCACCTGTAATACTTGATTTGGAATCTATTAGAACAATGGGAGATGGAAAATTTGAAATTGATGTTGTTAATTTATTTCGTAGAGACAGACCATTAATTTACAAAATGGAAGAAGGTAAATATATTATTGATTTAGCAACGACAATGAAACGAAATGCTCAGGATGTTAAAGAGATTAAAGACCCTGAAAAGAGTGATTAAGTTTATTAAGTTAATTCATTTTATTTTGCATGAATAAAAAGATTGAAAATATTTCAAAAGAGGTCTTGGAAAATGTTTCTCCTTCAAAAGAAGATTTAGAGTTTATTAAAAAATATCTAAATCAATTTCTAGAAAAATTTGAAAAAGAGAAAAGGAAATTGAGAATTCAGGCAGAAATTTTTATTGGTGGAAGTTATGCTAAAAAAACTTTGATAAAAAAAGACAGATATGATATTGATATTTTTTTAAGATTTGATAAAAAGTATGGAAAAAAAGATTTATCTAAACTAACTGAAAAAATATTGAAAAAATTTAAAGGTATTCAGAAAATTCATGGTTCAAGAGATTATTTTAGAATGGATGTTTCTCCTTCGCTGTTTTTTGAAATTGTTCCTGTGTTAAAAGCTAAAAACTCTAAAGAAGCATTGAACATAACGGATTTATCTTATTTGCATGTAAAATATCTTAATAAAAAAATTAAATCAAAAAAGATATTAGACGGAATAATTATTGCAAAGGCGTTTTGTTCTGCTAGGAATTGCTATGGTGCAGAGTCTTACATAAATGGTTTTTCGGGTTATTCTCTTGAATTACTAGTTTATTATTATGGAAGTTTTGTTAAATTCTTAAAAGGAATTTCAAATATTAAATCAAAAGAAATTATTGATATAGAAAAATTACATAAGAAAAAATCGAATGTTATGCTTGATTTGAATAGTGCGAAATTGAATTCTCCAATTATTTTAAGTGACCCTACATACAAAAATAGAAATGCATTGGCATCGCTTTCTTCTGCAACTTTTAAAAAATTTCAAAAAGACTGCAATAACTTTTTGAAAAATCCCTTGATAAAATATTTTGAAAAAGAAAAAGTTAATATTGATTTGTTAAAACAAAAAGCAAAAGATAAAAAGTTTGATTTTATCTTGTTTGAAGCAAAAACAAATCGCCAAGCAGGAGATATTGCTGGTAGCAAGCTTTTCAAATTTTATAATCATCTTGCAAGAGAGATTGCAAAATATTTTGAAGTTCAGGAAAAATATTTTGAATATAATAATAAAAATTCAGCAAGGTATATTTTTTTAGTTAAATCAAAAAAAGATATTGAGATTAATGGGCCTTTTATTGATGATAAAGAGAATATTAAATTATTCAAAAAAAAGTATAAGAAAACTTTTGTTAAAAAGGGGAAGATTTATGCTTGCAAGAAAATTGATTTTGGAATAAAGCAATTTTTGAAAAACTGGAACAGAGATAATAAAGAGAAGATGAATGACATGGGAATTGTGAGTTTTGAAGTTGTTTAGTTAGGTTTATTGTTAAATAATTATTTCTTTGTTCCAACTGCTTTTTCAAAAAGCTCTGCAAATGCTTGGATAAAGAATTCAGAATTTAACCAAATTGCAATATCTTCTTTTTCAGCATTATTTGACAAATAAAAGAGAATTTCTTTTTTGTCAATTAGGAAAAATTTTGTATCGATATTTATTTTCTTTATTTTGATTTCTAGGCTTTCTGAAAGTTTTTTTATCAGTGCTTCATCGCCTGAAAGAGCGATTTGTATCTTGATTCCATTTTTACTAAGAATGCTGAGTGTTTGCTTGAATAGTTTTAATTTTGTGCGGAATTCTTCAGCATTTGTGCAGATGACGACTTCTTTTGTTGCGTTTTGCATAATTTCTCTAAGATAATTTGTAATGTTTAATTTTCCTTTAAGTGACGCAGAAAGTTCTTCACGCTTTATTGGAGCTATTCCGCTCTTGTAAAGAGTCTCTAGATTTGTAAATTCTTCTGTTTCTTTTATTTTTGATAATCCAGTAATTCTATCTTCTGTTTCTTTTCTTAAATTATTTTTTAGTTTGTCAAGAACAAGCTTTGGTTTTACACCAATGTATTTTACTGGTTTTCCAAGTTTGATTATTGCAAATCCTTTTTTCTCAAGACTTTCCAACACATCATAAGTTCGTGAACGTGGGACATTTGACATCTCAGCAATCTCTCCTGCAGACGCAACCCCTCTTGAAAGTAATGCAAGCCAGACTTTTGTTTCATAAACATTTAATTCAAAGTAATCTTTGATTTTTGCTACTAATTCTTTATTGATTAACATTCTCTCCTCTACTATCCATTTTTAATTCTTTCTCTAACTGATTAAAGATCTCATAAGGATTATTTTGTTTTGATAAATCTTCTAAACCTACTGAACTGTTTCCAGAAGAATCATAAGTTTTATGTAAGATAATTCCTAAACCTATTTCAAAATCATCAAACCCTAATCTCTCTAGTTTTTTCATATATTCACTAAATTCGACTCTTCCATTCCCATTTGCATCATTAATTTTTATGAAATGAATTAAACGTTGAGCATAATTATTTTCTTGGGAATTAGTATAAGAGGGGAGAACTCCTAAACATGTTCCTAAAAGAAAAGACATTCCAATTTTACTAATTGATTTGAACTTATTCATTTTTGTTGTCATTGTATAATGCAGAATTATTCTTTTATAAATCTTTCTAATTGTTACTTTTTGGAAGTGAGAACAACTATATTATCCCCTCGAATATTAACATCCCCAAAAATATTCCAGCTGTAATGAAAGGCATTTGGTAGGGGAACGGCTAACTCGGACACCGCAAATTGATTTTTTAAATTTACCTTTGAGAGAATATAATTTGGCTATCCTCGCCTTGGAACAGTCCAACCCTCCTTTGACACTGAAACAGAATCGCCAAAGAGCCTCTGACGGCGATAGATATGCTCCAGGCTGATTAAAATTGCAATGCCCAGGATATTAACATCCCCAAAAATATTCCAGCTGTAATGAATGGCATTGCGGGGTAAAATTTCTTTTTTTCTGAAATCAAGAATAAATATGTTAGTCCAAGAGTTGCTCCTAAGATTACAAGAATTGCTGGAATAACACCAAATGTTTTTAACATAACTCCTGCAGTTATTATTGGAAAAATTATGTCTCCTCCTCCGAGAATCGCGACATTAACTTTGAATTTCTTTTTTGAAAGTTGCTTTTTTGTTATTTTCTTTTCTTTTAATTGCTGCCTTGCTATTTTTATTTTTTCTTTTGTTTTTTTATTTGCATGTGGCAAGAAAAATCCTGAAAAGATATTTAATTTATCCATTTGATATTTTGCCATTTTTTGCATTATTCCTGATTTCCATACAGCCCACATATCATAACCTGAGATTAAAATTAATAAAATAATTATTGTATAAATATTCAGTATTGGAACAAAAACAGCAGCAATTCCTGGATAAATAAAAAATTCTGTTAAATTATGAATAATAAAATTTTTCTTGAAAACTTTGAAGAATGCAAGAATTAAGGCAATTGTTGTTGCTATTAATGGAATTTCTAAAATAATTCGCTCTATTCCTAATTTATTTGTGAAGATAAAAAGAGAAATGCCAAGAGAGATAGTTATTACTACAAAAAACCATATTCGAAGAATCATTGCCCATTCGAATTTTGTGAAAAAGAACAAAATTGTTATTGCAAAAATAAAAGATATCAAAATCCAGAGAAAGATTCCATAATATTGTGTTTCGTTTTGTATTTCAGGAGTTTCCATTCCAAATGGAAGAATTGGAGAAGTTACATTCTGGATTTCTCCGTCGACAACTTTTTGAGTTGAATAATAATCTACAACATAGAGTCCGATAAACTGAGTTAACAAAAACATACTCAAAAGAATTATTGTTATTTTTGGTTTGTGTTTCATTGTTTAAAATTTTTTATCATCTCTCTTAGTTTATTTATTGTTGTGTTATCTAATGACTCTAAGCTTTCTTTAATTGAAATTAGAAATTTAGAAAGTTGTTCATAATCAATATTAACATTTTTGTTCTTTAAATAATATTGGTTATCTATTCTTAGCTCTTTGTCTTTTTCCAGGGTCTTAGATGTTCCATAAGGAAGAATATTTTCCTGTTCGAGGATTTTTACTAACTCAATTGTACAGTCATGAATTTCACATTTGATTCCTATTTTCATTAAAATAGAATAGACTGCAAAGTATTCAATATAATATTTAGTTGTGGCAAGCCACATGTTTGATTTTGTGGAGGTTATGCTTCTTAGAACTTTCATGCTCTCCTCGGCATTTTCATAATATTCTTTGCTAAGGTTGTCATTTGGTTCTCGAAGTTTTATTCCCTTGTCTTGTTTTTTACACCAGCTTATTTTTTTCATGTAATCTCCTAAAGAAATTTATCACCTGTTCAGTATTATTTAAAATGAGATGTTTTTTATAGATTTCTTTTGTCAATGTCGTATTAATTTTGTTTAAACTGCTAACCTTAATTTTATGAATTTTTTTATTATAAATCTCTTCAAATTCTGATATTACTTTGTCTATATTTGATTTTCCAATCAAAAGCAAATCAATGTCAGAACCTTTTTTTATTTTATCTACTGAAGAGCCAAAGATAATAAAAGTGTTATTGAAGAGAAAATCAGACAGTCGTTCAAATAATATTTTCATAGCAGCTTCGCTGTCAAGTTTTTTTATTAATCTCTCTTTTTCTGCAATAATCAGATAATCCCAGATTTTTCTACTTTGTAAATTAAGATTATATTCAACTAAGTTCTTTCTTTGAATTTTGACTAAAACCTGTTCCTTAACTAATTCCTCGACATAAGGTTTGATTGTCTGATGGGGTTTATCTAGCAAACTTGCTAATTCTCTAAGATAAAACTTTTTAGAATAATCATTAAGAAAACATGCAATAATATTATATTTGGTAATTTTTTTTACCATTTGGTAATATTAAATACATTGCTTATTTAAGGTTTTCGTTTGAGGAAATTAACGATTTGAAATTATTTCAATCTAAGAACTTCTAAATTACGAGGTACGTTTGTCTCCACTCGATTAAGTTTGTAAAGTGCTGAAGCTAAGTCTAGTGATTTTGAGACTTCGCCATGATTGACAATGATTCTTTTTGGACGTGGTTTTACATTATTGAAGTATGACATGATTTCATTTCTTCCTGCATGAGGAGAAAGTCCATTGAATAAATCAACTTTCATATTAACTTCGATTTCTCTTTTTCCGTTGTCATCTTCTACTAAAACTTTTTGTGCTCCTTCTTGTAATTGTCTACCAAGTGAGCCTGGACCCTGGTAACAACTTAGAATCATTCTATTGTTTGGATTGTTTGCAAAATTTTTGAAATATTCTACTGATGCTCCGCCTTGCAGCATTCCAGAAGTTGCGATTACAATGCACGGACCTCCTTCGATAACTTGCTTTCTTTCTTGAGGTGAGCCGACTCTTACAAAAACATCTGACAAAAAAGGATTTTTGTCTGCAAAGATTTGTGTTCTTATTTTTGAGCTTAAAAAATCTGGATATGCAGTGTGGATTGCATTGATGTCCCAAATCATTCCATCAATGTAAATTGGAACTTTTGGTAGCTCGCCTGAACGCATTGCTTCTTCCATTCTAAGCAAAGTTTCTTGAGCATGACCTAAACCTAATTCAGGTAAAAGAACTTTTCCATCTTTAGAAACTGTTTCTTTAACCATTGAGATAAATTTTTCTTCTGTTTCACGTCTAGGAGGAAGAAGATCTGTTTTTGAACCATAAGTTGATTCTGTGATAATTGTTTCTGCACGAGGGAAATTGAAAACTGCAGGGTCGAGCAAACGTGTTCGAGAATATTTGTAATCACCCATGTAAACTAAATTGTGTGCTCCGTTTCCAATGTTTAAGTGGATTAGTGAGCCTCCAAGAACGTGTCCAGAGTTGTAGAAAGTTAATCTCATATCTGGGGCAATGTCTGTGACTTCGTTGTAATTTATGCAAATGCTGTGCTTTACCATTTCTTTTATATCCTTTGAATCGAAAAGTGGTTTTGTTGCTTGTTTGTAGGCAACGCCAATGAAATCTAATGAAAGTAAAGAAGAGATATCTCTTGTTGGGAGCGTCATGTAACAAGGACCTTTGTAACCCATTTTGTAAAGGTATGGAAGTAATCCCACGTGGTCAAGGTGAGCGTGGCTAATTATTACTGCGTCGATTTGCGAGATGTCGAATTCAGGAACATTGAAAATTGGGAATTTATCTTCGCCTTGCGATGCAACGTCGATTCCGCAATCAATTAGAACTTTTGAATTTGGAGTTTGCAATAATAAACAACTTCTTCCTACTTGACGACCTCCGCCAAGAAAACCCATTCTAATCCAACCATTTGATTTTTCTGATGTCCATTCCTTGTATATTTTTTGTCCAACTTCATTAAGGAATTTTCTTCTGTGATTATTATTTGCATAAAGAACTTCACGAATGTTTTCAGTAATCTTGGAATTTATTGCAGGCGAGCGTTGGACTTGTGGTGTCCAAAGAATCTCTCTTCGAATTTCCTCTAATATAGAACCTTGTTTTCCAATAACCATTCCTGGTTTTTTTGCTTCGATTACAACAATACTTCTTTGTGCATCAAAAATAAGATTAGTTAATTCTGCGTCTTGTGGAACCATGTCTTTTATTTTTTTCTCAGTCAATTCTTTTTCAGGAAGAATCTTTGGATCTGCGCGCAACTCGATTCGCTTTTTTATCTCGTCAACAATTGACTTGATTGTTCTTTCTCCTTCTTTAAAGAATTTCTCATTATCTGTGTATATAACAATATTAGCACCTTCAAAGTTTGCTTCAGTTACTTTATCAGGTATTTTTTCTGTTACTAATTTTAAGATGTCAGTCATTTGAAAAATATTAAATTAATTATTTGATTATTCGTCTTGATAATTTGGAAGAATTTCCTGGCTCACGACTTTTTTAATTCCATCACTGGTAATTGTGAAAACATCAATTCCATATCCAGATCCTATATCTCTTTGTGTTGAAGATTTTATTGATTCTTTTGCAAGTTCAATTCCTTCTTTAACTGTTAATGTTTTTTTGTATTGTCTTTCTAAAAGTCCGAGGACATAAGGCATCCCTGAACCAAAGTTAGCATCATAATTTTCAACCTTATAAGCGCCGCCTGCAGGTTCAATGGTGTATAATTCCACAGAACCATCTTCGTTAAATCCTGCTAATAAAAAACCTGCTTGCTGAGGAATCATTGAAGGTTGTCTTATTCCTGAATAACTCATGTTTGCTAATAATGCTGCTGCTTGTTTTACAGAAGGTCGTGATTTTGAGCGAAGTTCTTTTAATTTTAACTCTGCTGAGAGTAATTTTGGAACTCTATGAATATCTGCCATCATTCCTGTCCCAGAGATAACTAGATAATCATTTACTAAGAAAACTTTTTTCTCTTCTTTATTCATTACAATATTTCCAGCTGTAACCTGTCTATCGGCTGCCATTACAACTCCGTCTTTGCAAACTATTCCTAGAATAGTTGTTCCTGTTTTCAAAATTGAATTTTTTAATTCAGCATCCATTTTACTAGAATAACATATAACATGTCTAGAATTTATACATTTTGTAAAATATAAGATTTTATAAAGTTTTTGGTTTATTAGATTTCATGGAAATAAAAACAGAGTGGAATTTTTCAGAATTAACTAAAAAAGATTTTACACAAGAAAGAAAAGAAATTGAAAAAGCTTATTTTGATTTTAGAGACAAATGGAAAAATAATTCCGAATATCTCAAGGAGGTTATCTAAAGTATAATTCCATAATATTAATCCAAGTAAAAATTTAATTAATAACAGACTACTTATTGATGCTATTATCACACTTAAAAGTAGATAATGCTTTTTTTCTTCATCCATTTGTAGTAAACACCTTTTTAAA
>CAZWYG010000013.1:6245-8190 GCA_964638105.1 Candidatus Woesearchaeota archaeon | reverse complement strand
CAAAAGAAATTTTCAACAAAACAAACAACTGTTTAAACAATCATTTAAGCTTAAACAATTAGGATACAAAATCGCAGTTCTCTCAGACCAATGGCATCTTTCTTATGATGCTGTAATGAAAAATAACAAGCTTTTCAAAAAATTCAATCCAGTCATTGTTTCTTGTAAAGTAGGAATCCGCAAACCAAATCCAAAAATTTATCAATTAACTCTAAAAAAATTAAAATTAAAACCAGAGGAATGTTTATTTATTGACAATCAAAAATGGAATATTCCTCCTGCAAAAAAACTTGGAATAAAAACAATTTTGTTCAAAAACAACAAACAGCTTTTTGAAAATAAAATTTGGAAAAGTTTGTTTGAATAATTATCTCTTACTACTTTGTCTTTTACTTCTTGCCTTACTATCACCTGGTTTGTAAGCTTCTTTTCTTCTTACATCTGCAACTAAAATATTTCTATCATATTCACTAAATGCTTTTTCTAATTTCTCATTTTTTTCAAATTTAACAATTGCTTTTGCTAATGCAACTCTTGCAGCTTCAACCTGTCCTTTCTCTCCACCGCCTTTTACAGAAATTTCAACATCAAAATTCTTTTTACCCAAAACATTTTCAGTAATTCGTAAAATTTCTTCAATTTTTAGCTTATCAAATAAATGCAAGGTCTGATAATTTTTTTCATTAATCAAAACATTCCCAGAACCTTCTGTCAAAATTGCTTTTGCAATAGCTCTCTTTCTTTTTCCTGAAACAACTATGCGCATTTTTTTATCTCCTTTAATTTAATACTCTTCAAAGGTTTAGTTTCAAATAAAATTTTCTCCTTATCTTTGAATTCAGAAGGTTCATTATCATAACACTTTATTCTTTTAAGAGCTTCCCTTCCTCTTCCTTTAGTTCGTGCATTTGGCAGCATTCCACGAATCGTTCTCTTTACGATTTTATAATTCAGTCTCGAAACTTTTGGACCTTGCTGCCCACTTCCAACTCTTTTTCTCTTTGCTTCAAATTCTGCTTTAATATTTTTTTTACTTCCAGTAATTAAAATTTCTCTACAATTAACAACCACAATTTCTTCACCTTTCAATGCTTCTTTAGCAGCATAAGCAGCAAGCCTCCCCATTACAGCATTTTTTCCATTGATTATTCTCATCTTACAAATTTTAATCCTTTCATTTCAGGATTTGATTTAATTTCTTCAAGCATTGTTTTAAAATCACAACCATCTTTTTTTAACTTTTCTTTGGCTCTTTCTGAAAATTTCAATGCAACAATTTTCTTTTTAGAAACATCTCCTTGTGAAAGAACTTTTCCTGCAACAACAACATCTCCTTTGACTTCCTTCAATTCATCTAAATTCAAATTCGACCAATTTCTTCGAGGACCAGACAAAACACTTGCGACTTCTAACCATGCTTTATTTTTCTTTGCAAGTTTTATAGTTTCAACTAATTCAGAATTTGTTTTCTTTTCGATTTGTTTTGAAATTTTTGTCTTTGATTTCATATTAATTTATGAGAAACATAGTTTCCCGCTCCGCGCTTTTAACTCGCAGGTAAAAATCTTAGCAAAAGTCCTTTTATAAAACTTTTTATACTGATAATTTATCTTTTTATTATGTGGGTGTGCCGGAGCGGTCAAACGGGACAGACTCAAGATCTGTTAGCTTAGTGCTTACGAAGGTTCGAATCCTTTCACCCACATTTATTCTAAGATTCGAACCCTTGGGTTTATGCAAAATGTTTCAAGATATTTTGTATTCGACGAAGTCGAGAGCGTAGCGAACCGAATCCTTTCACCCACATTTATTCTAAGATTCGAACCCTTGGGTTTATGCAAAATGTTTCAAGATATTTTGTATTCGACGAAGTCGAGAGCGTAGCGAACTGAATCCTTTCACCCACATTTATTCTAAGATTCGAACCCTTGGGTTTATGCAAAAT
>CAZWYG010000013.1:0-6145 GCA_964638105.1 Candidatus Woesearchaeota archaeon | reverse complement strand
ATTTTGTATTCGACGAAGTCGAGAGCGTAGCGAACTGAATCCTTTCACCCACATTGATTATAAATTGAGCAAAGCAAAATTTAGTTTTATTCAAAAACAGAGAATGCCTAACTTATTCTAATTAGATTTTTTCTTTAATAAATTCTTAACTAATTCAAAATCTTCTTTTTTAATTCCTTTGACTAAGAATAAAATAACAAAGTAAATTCCTGCACCAATAATAATTTCAATAATTCCTAGATAAATATTCATATCAAAATAATACTGATAATATAATAAGAATGCAGACATTACTGCTCCTGCAAAAAGAGATTTAATAAAAAATCTTCCTGGTATTTTTGTTTGAAATTTATTTTTCGAAACTGTTGCAAGGAAGAGAAAATAAAAAAAGTTGCTCGAAAGAGTTGCAAGCCCTGCACCAAATATTGCATATTCTTGTGAAAAATTTAAGAAATATTTAATTAAAATATAATTCAGAAAAATATTCATAACAAGAGTCATTGAAACAAATTTTAGTAAGGCACTAGTTTTTTCTTTTGATTGAAAAATAATAGTATACAAATTAGATAGAGGATAAATTATAATTAAAAAAGCAAGAGAATACAATGGAAGTGTTGCAGGAAGGTATTTTCCTCCATAAATTGCCACTATAAAATATCTTGCTATTATCAAAACTCCAAGAGTTGCTGGCAAAGTCAACATTATAAGATACCTTGATATTTTCTCAAATGCTATTTCTGTTTTTCCATGAAATCTTGTTAATACAGGAAGAAGAACATTTGTAAATGCAAAAAAAGGAGTGATTGAAAATATCATGCTTAAAGCTACTCGATAATAACCAATGTTTTCTGCGTCGACAAATCTCCCCAACATAATTGTGTCAACAGATGCAAGAACAGTAAGAGAAATTGAAACAATAGTCATTGGCCCTAGATAATGGAGAATTCTCTTTCTTGGAACATTGGAAACTTCTCCAAAAAAAATGCCTTTCTTTTTCCAAAGAAGAATTGTAATCAAGAAAAAAACCAAAAGAAAAGAAAAGGAAAGTGCAACAAAAATTCCTGCGACAGCAAATTCATTTGAAAGAAAGTGCAGCACCAAAAACACAAATATAATTTTTGATAATTCAAAAAGAGTTTCTAAGAAAAATACTTTTCTTAAATCCTTTAATGCATAAAAAATTGATTTGAAAAAATTTGTAAAAGAAAGCGAAGCAATATAAATTAATGAAAATAAAAGAGGAACTAAAATTATAGGTTTTTGAAAAAAGTTTACTGCGAGAATATTGCTTATCAGTGCTAAGATTAATATAACTAAAATTACTAAAATGAATTTAATTTTCCATAAGTATCGAAAATAACTTCTTGAAATAGATTTGTTTTTATCTATATATTCTGATAAATATCTTAACAAAGTGTTGTTTACTCCAGCATCGGTAAAAACCAAGGCAATTATTACAATTGAAAGAACAAGATTGTAAACACCGAAAAATTCAGGAGTCAGCATTCGAGCAAGAATAATTGTAAAAATTAATCCACCAAATTTTGTAATCAGACTTATTGCAGAATTCCAACCAGCATTCTTTGTTGTTTGCAGAGTTAGATTTTCTTCCATAAAATTATTATTCGAAGAAGTTTATAAAAATATTTAATCAGGAGGCAAATTTGAACCAGGAATAATTAGTGCCTCAAGATAATTACCACTATTAAAAATACTAATCAGCCAACCAATAAAAATAAAGAAACTCTTTAATCTCGATTTCATTATCTTAGGAGAATTTGAAATCCAGCAATTTGTGAGATAAAGTTTCCAACCAGATTCCAGATAATAACTCTTGAGAAGTTTTTCGATTTCTTTTTTTCTCCAACGATAAACAAAATTATCTCGAAATTTCAAATTGCCTTCTTGGTTTGTCTCATAGATGCTTGATAAACCCAATTTTTCAAGAACATTTCCAAAAAAAGTTTCATTTGGTTCAATAAATATTAAAGCATTTCTGCAAACTCTTAACATTTCATAAAACCCTAAAACAGGACGAGGAAGATGATGCAAAGACTCCTTGCAAAAAACCAAATCAAAACTTTTATTTTCAAAAGGCAATTTTTCCATATTGCATTTCATATAAGAAACTCTTTTGTCTTTTTTTATTATTTCTAAGACTTCTTTATTTGGTTCTTGTATTCCTGAAAGAATAATTTTCTTAAAAGAATATTTTGGAAATACCTTTGCTTCTTTTTCATTTGCTCCTAAAACTAAAACAGTTCCGAGATTGTGTTTAAACAAAGATGAATATTGATTAAGAGAATATTCAATAAAAAACTCATGAAATCCTAAATCTGTTTTTATTTTTAACAAATCTTTTAATTTTCTTCTTGATTTAAGAATTTTATACATCTTATTCTTCGATTTTTCTTATTATATCTGTGAATGCAGGACGAGTTATCAGAACACCTGCTGTGATTCCTATTATTGTTGTTATTGCAAAACCTTTTAGCAATCCCGCACCAGCCCAAAGAAGAGGAAATAAAGAAACTAATGAAGTGAAGTATGCTCCTAAAATAATTGCAAATGCTCTTTTGATTCTTTGTTTTAAACTTATTGTTGAGCCATGTCTTGTTGTTTCGTCCATCACTACAATTAAGTCATCGAGACCTGTTCCAATTGTTGCAAGAATTCCCGCAATACTTGGCAAATCCAAATTCCAGTTAATAAAAGATGCAACTCCTAAAATAATTATTATTTCAGATACGCTTGTTAATAAAATTGCTAAAGATACCTTGATTTTTCTATAACGAATAAAAATTATAATTGCAACTGCCAACAACGCAACTGCTCCTGCAAGAAGAATTGAATCCAAGAACTCTGTTCCAAGAAGTGGAGAGATAGTATCAAGTTTCACAATTTCTAATTTGTAAGGCAGACTTCCTGTAATAAGAATTGTCTGAAGTTTGTGCATTGATGCTTCAGCGTCATTGTAAGCTTCTTCATTTGTGGTACCTGTTCCTGAACCTGAAATCTGAATCTGTGTAGTGACTCTACCTTTAAGACCCTCTGAAATAAATAAACTTTCTCCTTCAAGGAATTTATCATCGAGGTAAAAGTCTAATTTTTTGTTAAGGTAATTTCCAGAAGAAGTCAAATTAACCTCCAAGTCTTTTGTTATTTCTGCATGCCTTTCTGCTGCAGCTTGACTTAAATAAATAACAAATTGAAATTCACAAGCATAGCCTGAAGATGTTTGTGTGCAGGTTCTTATTCCAGCGCAAGTCGCGTCGTTACGACAAACAGATGTTATGTCTTTTGCGCCTCCACTAAAAACAGTCTCGTTTCCAATTTTTGCATCGAACTTCCCTTGTTTGGAAATTAATTCTTCTAAATCATTCGGTGTTGCTCCTGCAATTTCTATTTGCATGAAATTTTCTCCTGACAAATCAGACACTGCAACAACTTTCAAATCAGTTAATCCATAAACATTAAGACGATTACTAACCACATCAATTAAATCATTAAGTTCTGAAGAAGTTAATTCGTGATTTTGAGCTTTTACCAGTGCTCTTGAACCGCCTTCCAAATCCAATCCTAATTTTATTTTTGTTTTAGGTATTTCAGATACAGTTATCTCAGGCGTACTATCTGTATATAAAATTATTTCTAAATCAGTTGTTTTAACAATTGTTTTTATTTTTTCTGTAGAAGGAAATTTTTTAGAAATCACATTTGAATAATCTTCTATTGAATCTATAGCGACTCCGTCAATAGCAGTTATTATTTGTCCTTGTCTTAAACCCTGTTCAAAAGCAGTTGAATTTTGTTCAATACTAGTAATTTCCACCCCATTTTGAAAAAGAGATGAAAAATTAAATATTGAAACAATTGAAAAAATTAATACAATTATTAGCAACCATATCTTCCAGGTTAATTTAGTTTTCATTTTTTTCTGCATACCATTTTAATATTGATACATTAGTAATCCAGGTGTTCATTAAGTCGAAACCTAGACCGATTAAAAGAATTGTGAAAATTTGGGCAAGAACAATTGAGAAGGATTTTACAATAATTAATGCAACAATAATTGTGATTATTGAAGTCAAAGTCATTGTGATTCCTGTTCTGAATGCTCCGAAAATTCTTTTGTTAATTGTTCCCCCTTTTCTTCTCAAAACTCTATTTGTTAGTAATATATCTGTATCAACAGAATAACCAATAAGCATAAGCAATGCGACAATTCCTGCTGTTGACATTTTTATTCCAAATAAATCAATAAGAACAAGAGTCAGAAATATATCTGCAAACGCTGAAATAACAACAGCTGTTGAAGGGACAAAACTTCTAAAAATTATAAACACAACAATTGCCATGAAAAGAAATGCTATTAAAATCGCAAATAAAAGTTGATGATAAAAGTTCTCACTTAAAGTTGAACCTGTGAACTCAAAACTGCTATTATCAGAGTTTAATTCATATCCTAAATAATCTTCAAGAACTTGCTTGGAGGCTTGTATTTCTGTTTTTGTTTCAATTAGAACAGCTTTTTTTTCTCGTGTAATCAAATCATAAATTTCTCGAACAGCCATATCTTCAAGCTGGGAAGATAAATCATTTGTTAATTTTTCAACATCAAAAGCGCCATTTATTGTTATTGATGTTCCTCCTGTAAGAGTTATATCTTTGTAAATGAAATCATTGTTTGCTTGATAAAAATAAAACATATAACCAAAAGAGAGAATTAACATTAGCACAGGTATTGCTAAAAGCTTCTTGTAGTTTTTGTCGTACCAGTTTGTTAATTTTTGTTTTTCCATTTTATTTTTTTGTGTTGTATTATTTTTTCAATGCGCCGGCCGGGATTCGAACCCGGGTCAATTGGTTTCTCCAACTTTATCAATGAATAGTATCAAATAAAAATGTGGAAGCCAATTATACTGCCACTATACTACCAACGCATTAAATAGTATTAATAATCATTTTTTAAAGTTTATTGCTTATGTTTATTCAAATAATTATTAAGAAAATCTTTGTGTTCTTTTATTGTTCCTTCAGGAACGAACTGAAAAAAACCAAATTCACTTGCTTCTTTATTTAACTCAATGTTTCTTGTATTAGTAGTAGCCAAAAAGATTATAGAAACATCATGAAGCTTTAATTTTTCTTCATCAAACCATTCTATACAGCTAATCTGGTCTTTCAATTCAACATTGATGTTCAATTCTTTTTTAGCGATTCTTTGTGCAGCTTTTTCAAACGATTCTCCAAAATAAACTCTTCCTCCTGGAATATGCCAGAAATTTTTGTAAGGTTCTATAGTCCTCTTTGTTAGCAAAAAATCTTTTTCATTAAAAATCAACAAGTCAACACATATTCTTGGAACTTTAGAAAATATGTGATTATATTCTTGCTCATCTAAAAATTTATTTTCCATTTGAATATTATAAAATTAATAATAAGGTTTTAAAGATTATGTTATTGATTTATGCACTCGGTAGGATTTGAACCTACGACTTCTTCCTTTCTTTGCAATAACGAAGAATGAAAAAGCTTCGCTTTTACTTAGGAGGGAAGCGCTCTATCCAGACTGAGCTACGAGTGCAAAATTTTAAATGCGAGAGACAGGAAGCTCCCAACCCATGAAAGATTCTTTAAACTCGCTGAAGTTGGCCCGTTTATTTGAACTTTCAGAGTTGCTCGTCGAACCAAACTTGGCACTTAAAATATTTTGAATTTCAGCGACTTTGCAACCTGACTCTAATACAGTTTTCAACTGCATGAATGCGAGAGACAGGATTCGAACCTGCGTAGGCACTAAGCCACAAGAGCCTTAATCTTGCCCGTTTGACCACTCCGGCACCCTCGCCTGGAATTTATTGACGGAGGGGCTTGCCACTCGTTCGAAACTGAAATTTCGGATGAATGAAAATCGTAAAACGATTTACTTTCCGGCACCCTCGCCTAATTTATTTAAAAAATCGTAATATAAAAAGATTTATAAAATGAAAATTGTCTCTAAATCTAAGACAGCCATACTAAGTTGGAAACACCTGTTCCCTTTCCGAACACAGAAGTTAAGCTTCTTAGGTTGTTGGTGGTAGTGGCCCACAAGCTGCGAACCCTTCAAGCTGTCTTGCTTAATTTTTTAAAATAGATAATT